>JBJOQB010000121.1:0-14427 GCA_046050125.1 Pseudomonadota bacterium | reverse complement strand
GCACCTATGTTTACCTTCAAATTATCATGAATGCGTGAATTTATGCCAATTGCTAGGGCTTTTTCGCTTTTATATGTGCCAACTGCAATCCCAAGTAATATATTTTTATTACTATCTACGTGTGGAAGATTTGCCATAGCTAAGGCTGTAGCTGTTCCTCTACGACTATCTTTCATGCCTTCATCAAATTGATGTTTATTAATTGCATCGTTTGCATTTATTCCATCAGCTACGCCTGTTAGAGTCCTATTGCCAAAATTAACGCTATTTGGTCTGTCAGCGATGCTACCTGCACCAATTGCTACGCTATTAATCGCAGTTGCACTTGCCCCATTGCCAATTGCTGTAGCATTTGTATAGCTTGCATTTGAATTAATGCCTTGGGCTAATTTTATCTCGATTTCAATTTGGTTTTTATTATTTATGTCATTATTCTTAATATTACTAGAATTATCAACATTATTCAGGCTAGATTTTACTGTTTTATTATTAGCAGATGAATTTGCTATATAATTGCTTAAAGATGAGCTAACTGCTTTTAAATTGCCTGAAATTTGAGCAACATTAGAGCTGATATTATCTACTCTACCTCCTAGATTGACTAAATTATTGCTTAAATAATTTATGCTGGTGTTAATTATTTGTACATCTGTTTTTAAAATGGATAAATTACCTGAGATATTATTTATTTTAGTATTTATCTTATTATTATTTATCAATATATTTGAGCTAATTTGTTCAATATCCTTGCTGTTTTCTGCAACAACTTGGGCAACCTCTAAAACTTGACCAACATTTGCAACATCTGTAATTTGAGTTCCTGCAGCAACATTTGTTATTTGTCTTTCATTTCCTTGTCTACCTACACTTATGCTACTGTATTGTGTGTGTACGCCTGTTGACATATGCCCTAAAGCTTTGCTAATTGGATTGGTTGCACCTGACAGTGTTCCTCTGTTTTCAATTGAGTTTGCACCTAAAGCAACTCCATCATCACTAAATGCAACTGCATTGTTACCTATTGCAATAGTGTTTAATTCATGAGCTTGTGAGCCTAAACCAAGTGCAATGCTTGCATCGCCTTTTGCAAAAGCTTCAGTGCCTAATGCTACACTATCCAAGCCTTCAGATATTGTATTGCTACCAATTGCAATGCTGTAATCTGCTATACTTTGTACATTTTCGCCAATTCCAATCCCACTAATTCCTTGAGTATAGGCTTTACTACCTAAAGCAATAGCATAATCTTTTTCTACTAATGCAGTATTTCCTACACTAATGCTATCAATTCCTGATGCAATCGCACTATTTCCTTGTGCAATTGCTGATTCATTATTTGCTACAGCATAAATTCCAATTGCTATGCTATTATCATAATTTGCAAAATTTCCTACGCCTAAAGCAAGGCTATTCATACCAAATGCTTGATTGCGATAACCAAAAGCAGAGCTAGCAAAACCATTTACATAATTTAAACTACCAACAGCACTTGCTTCATCAGCATTTGCGATATTTCCATTACCTAAAGCAGTTGATTCAATTCCTGATGCTGTGTTGTAGTTTCCAATGGTAGTTGTCCATTCATTTATAGCATGGTTTCTATCGCCAATTGCTAGGCTACCCATTTTACTTGCAGTATTATCTATACCAATTGCTACACTATCTTGACCGCTTGCAATACTATCTAATGATGTTAAATCTGTATTTACGTGGATATACTTAATTCCTTTACCATTTGAAATATTTGCTACGGTAGTTTTTAAGCTATTTAGACTAGATGAAACATTTGTAATGCCTTTTGTATTAGCCAAAATTTTAGTATTAATTGTACTTAAATCACTTGAAATAACTTGTAGATTAGAACTAACATTACTTAAACTTGATGAAGTTGTACTAAGTTTTGAAGCTAGAGGCAAAATCTGCCCTACATTAACAGCATCATTATTTTGTGTACCTGAAGCCACATTAGTAATTTGACGTAAATTATTTGCTGAACCAATACTAACACTTGATGATGATGTGCTAACACTAACTTTACTAGCTTTATTTAATGCTTTTGAAATTGGTTCGCTAACATTAGTGATAATTCCTCGGCTTTCAATACTGTTTGAGCCAAGTGCTACACTTTTTAAACCTGATGCAGTGGCATTATTGCCTATGGTAATAGATTTAGATTTAGATTTTTTTATGCTAGATATTGAGCTTGTGCTTAGTGAATTGTTTATATTATTAGTGTTATTAGATATATTTGAAGTTATAGAATTGGCATGTGATGCTTTGATATTTAGTAGTGCTATACAGCCTATGCTCAAGCTAATTTTTGTAATGTGAATATATAACTTAGTAGATAATTTTATTGAGTAAAAACTCATATGCTTGCCTTTAAAATAAATATTTGAGCTATATTTTAAAGCTTAAACAAACATAGGAGTACTACTGTTTATAGAATAAAATAGTTAAAATACTACTATAATATTTTATATTAAGTAATATAATTCATTTTATACTAGAATAATTTTACTTAAAAAACCCTATCACATCATCTTCATTGCGGGTAATTTTAAATTTTGGCAGGCTTAATAGTAAAGATTTACCATAGCTTTTTTCTACAATTCTTTTATCGCCAATAATCAAAACACCTGTATCTGATTCGCTTCTAATCAATCTACCTGCACCTTGTTGTAAAGTAATTGATGCTTGTGGAATTTGATAATCTTTAAAAGCATTCACATGTTGCTGTTTTAAATGGCGAATTTTACCTGCATTTACAGGGTCATCAGGTGTAGCAAATGGTATTTTATCAATTATTACTAATTTCAGAGCTTCGCCTCTTATATCCACACCTTCCCAAAAGCTTTGGCTTCCAATTAGTATTGAATTAGGTTTAGTTTTAAATTCTTGCAGTAATCTTGAGCGGGTACTTTGTCCTTGTACTAATAAAGGCCAATCTAAATTATGCTGTTTTAATAATTTATCTAAAGCAATTGCACTTTGCTCAACCCCTCTTAATGTTGTGCATAGTATTAAAGCATGACCACCGCTACTTAAAATGCTTGCCCATGAATGATTAATTAATCTTTGATTAAAATCAATATCACTAGCATCAGGCATATTTTTTGGTATATATAATAAGCTTTTTTGATAGTCAAATGGGCTATCGATACATATTTGATGTAAATTTCTGCTATTTAGTGGATTAATTGCTTGAGGTTGATTTTGTAATATGTTTTGAGCATCTTTTTCTGATGTACTTATATCTTTTGTTTCATCAATTAATGGTAAATCCAAACCTAATTCACGTATAAAATGGTCAAATTTATTTTGTACTGCAATTGTAGCCGAAGTAAAAACCCATGTTTGATGCTGATGTGCTGCAAATTGTTTTGAAATATCCAAAGGTGTGCTATGCCAAGTTAATGATTGCATACCAACATCAATCCAATAAATATATAAACTATTATTTTGTTGCCACTGATTTAAATTGCTTAGCAATTCTTGGCTTCTTTCATAAAATCTTGCCATTTCCTCATGACGTGAAGAATGATTTGATAATAAGGCTGAAAATTCTTCTAATTCAGCAAAAAGCTCTTTAGTTGCAGTGAAAAATCTGGTATTTTTTTCTAAATCATGAAATTGATATTTGCCTTTATCTACTGTTAATCTTGTATCTTTAGCCTTTTTATCTAACTTTTGGCAAACATGACTCCACTTCACATCTGCACAATGCACATGCCCAATAATTGCCACATCACTACATAAATTACTAATTTGCGATGTACTAATGCTATAACCAAAAAAATTAGTGGCAATTTCAGGTAAATGATGAGCTTCATCAAATATCACTACATTTGATTTTGGCAATAACTCAATATCATTTTGTTTTAACATTAAATCAGCAATAAATAAATGATGATTAACCACAACAATATCTGCTAATAAAGCATTTTTACGGGCTTGTACCATGAAACAAGAATTATAATAACCACATTTACTGCCTAAACAAGTATCCTTATTTGCAGTTACTCTATGCCATATATTTGCATTTTCAGGTACATTTACACATTCGGTTTTATCGCCACTTACGCTAGTTTTACTGAATTTGTCGATATTACGTAGCCATTTAATTTCTTGGGCATCGCTTGAGTTACCATATTCAACTTCTTCTTGTAAGTAGTACTGGCAAATGTAATTATTACGCCCTTTAAGCAAACTAATTTGAGCAGGAATACCCAAAGCTTGCATCATTGTGGGCAAATCTTTGTTATACAATTGGTCTTGCAAAGTTTTACTTGCGGTCGTGATTATTACCTTACCACCACATAATAAAGCAGGCACTAAATAAGCATAAGTTTTGCCAGTGCCAGTACCAGCTTGAGCCATTAAAGTTGCACCTTCAGCCATAGTTTCAGCAATTTCTTGCACCAACTGCCATTGCTCTTTACGTGGCGTATATCCTTGAATTTTTTGCTGTAATATCCCTTGTTCTTTAAAGATATTATCTAATTCTAAAATAAATTTATGCTTAACCTCTTTATTCATGAATAATAATGCCTGTTGTGTGAATCCAGCCCATATAGTAAGCAATTAAAATCAATATAATTAAACTTACAGAAAGCCCAACCCTTAATTTTAAAGAGTTTAACATACGGTTAGAATTACCCTTATCCTTCATCATGAAAAATAAAGCTGAACCTAAGCTTAAGACAATTAGAATAAAAGCAAGTATAATGATTATTTTCATGCACTGTATATGGGTTATGAGATGAATAAAAAGTATCTAGCAAAAATATTAATTATTTGCATAAACATTTTACTACTAAGCCTAGGTATTTGGCAAATTACACGAGGACAGTATAAACAGCATATGCTTGATTTACAAAAGCAAGCAACATCATCTACAGATATAAATTTACAAGAATTACAAAATAATACATCTAATATAAAAGATATAATTTATAAACATATAAAAGTTGAAGGAAAATTTTTAGATTTATCTTTTTACTTATATAGAGTTTATAACGGAAGTAGTGGATATTGGCTTGTTAATCCATTTCTAATTAAAGACAGTAACGATATTATTTTAATTGCACACAAATTTATTGTATCGCCAAGTAAAAATGTTTTTTTATCGGAGCAAGAATTACAAAAACTAAATGATACCAAATATAGTAATAATCAAAATAAAAATACTAATGATGCAAATATAAATATTGAAATCTCAGGCTATATTCTACCTCAACTACCACGAGTATTTAATTTAATATCTGATAAATTTGACGTGAGTAAAAAGCATTTAATGCTACAAAATATCAGCTCTCAAGATTATGATAAGAATTATAATAAAGATAAAAAATATAATATATTAAATTTTACCTTAATTCCTTTGAATAATAAATTACCTGATTTAAAACAACATACGATGACGCCAGATAAGCATTACGGATATGCGGCTACATGGCTTGGTTTATTTATTGTGAGTTTATGTTTTACTTATAGTGTTTTCAGAAGAAAAAAATCATGAACCAAAGGAATGATTAATCAAATTATAATCGAATTTGGCTATACCAATTCTGGCTTAGCTTCTCGAGCAAGTAATTTATATAAAACATCTTTAGGTTTATTTTTATTGAATACTATATCATAAACAGCATCAACAATTGGTGTGTAAATGTCATGTTTACGAGCAATTTCATAGACTAATTTAGTGCTATTTATTCCTTCAGCAACGTGTCCTAAATTAGCAAGTATAGAATCTAAATCTTCGCCTTTACCTAAATGTAAGCCAACAGTACGATTTCTAGACAAATCACCTGTTGCAGTTAAAATTAAATCGCCTAATCCAGATAATCCCATTAATGTTTGAGCGTTTGCTCCTAAACATGTTCCAAGCCTCATCATTTCACTTACACCACGGGTAATCAAAGCAGCTTGTGCATTTAAACCAAGTTCTAAACCTGAAGCAATACCTGTCGCAACTGCTAAAACATTTTTTAATGCCCCGCCAATTTCACAGCCAATCACATCATCATTTGTATAAATGCGTAAATTTGGTTGATGTAAATTATGTTGTATAAACTCTAACCATTCTACTGATTTTGAAGCGGCAGTTAACGCACATGGCAAGCCAATTGCAACCTCTTGAGCAAATGAAGGACCTGTTAAAACGCCTAATTTTGCATAATTTGGCAATACTTTTTGGATTAATTGATGAGGTAAATATGTAATGTCCTCAAAGTTAATAAATCCTTTACACAGCCAAACTATATATTTATTTGTGTATTTTTTGTCTTGAATAATACGTGAAATTTCACTTGCTATATCAGCAAATGTTTTACTTGGAGTTGCAATAATTATTACATCTGAACTATTTATGCAGGCATCAAAATTTAAAGAAAATTTTAAATTATTGTTTAGTTTAATATTAGGGAGGTATTTTTGATTATAGCCATGATTAAGAGAATTTAATAAATTTTCATCTCTCAACCATAAGCTAACATTATGATGATGAGCAAATGCATTCGCTAAAGCAGTTCCCCAAGCTCCTGCTCCTAAAACAGAAATATTGATAATATTAGAATCAACATTTATATTTTGAGTTTGCTCTAACATATTAAAACTCGTTACAATGAAAACTAAGCTTGCTGAGCTTGTTCTTGTTGTAAACGTTGTAAGCGTTGCTCATATAACACTTGGAAGTTAATTTCAGATAAGTGAATTGGAGCAAAACCGCTTCTAGCAATCAAATCAGCCATATTACTACGTAAATAAGGGTAAATAATTGTAGGGCAAGCAATACCTAAAATTGGGTCTAACTGGCTATCTTCTACGTTTTTAATCTCAAAAATACCCGCTTGTTGTAATTCAATCAATAAAGCAGCTTTATCTTGTTGCTTGATTGTTAAAACAGACTTAACTACTACTTCAAAAACTGTGTCTTGTAAGCGAGTTGCAGAAACATCTAATTGAATTTCAATATCAGGCGTGTTTTGCTCTAAAAAAATTTGCGGAGAATTAGGCTGTTCGATTGAACAATCTTTTAAATAAACACGTTGAATATTAAAAAATGGCTCATTGCTATTTTCAGCTGTATTTTGATTGTTATCTGTCATTTTTATTCCTTTTAGCTATGTAATTTATACATTAGGCTTATTATTTATTAATTGGTCTAGTTTACCTTCATTTTCTAGTGCGTGCAAGTCATCACAACCGCCCACATATTGACCATTAATAAAAATTTGAGGTACTGTTTTTCTACCTGTTAACTCCATCATTTGCTCTCTTAATTCAGGTTTTTCATCAACTAATATTTTAGTAATAGTAGTAATATCAATCCCTTTTTTCTTGAGCAAAGCTAGTGCCATATTGCAATACGGGCAAATTCTAGTTGCATACATCGTAATTTCAGGGTTTTGTAAATTTTGTGAATCTTGCATATATCAATCTCTTTTTATATATTTATATGTGCTAATTATTAGTGATAAATATTCTTTATTAATACAAAATAACACTAAAAACGTAGTAGTTGTTTTATAAATTATTAAATATAAAACTAAGTAATTTTTGTATTATGTTGTATTTTATTTACTTAAATTATTTTGCTGAGGATGTAGCTAATGGCAAACCAGCATTTATCCAACCATCAACACCTTTTTCAAGAATAAACACATTTGTATACTCTTGTGATTTTAAAATTTTTAATGCTTGCAAGCCATCTTTTTGACCTTCAGAAATTATAATGATAATATCATTTTTATTTTTAAGTTGTTTTGCCAAATTGCCTGATTTAGCTAATTCAACAATATTCATGGATTTGCTTTTTGGTAAGCGTTTTTGTGTACTTTCTCGAATATCTACCATGATAGTGTTAGTATTTTTATCGGTAGTTCTTTGGGTAATATCTTCAGCTTTGATATTAAATTTCTTACTATCTGGAAGCATTAAAATAATTCCAGAAATGATGAATATAGCTAATAAAACAGCATTATATGGGCTACTTAAAAAAGAAATAACTGTATTGAGTGTGAAATTGCTTAGCATGTTTATATATGTGGTTTTAATGTTGAAAGTGTTTAATCATGCTATATTATAATCGTTTTTATAATAAATATGTTAGAATTAAATTGATAATCGTTTAATTTAATTAATTTAATACTTGGAGTAACTTATGCCTTTAATAACAAAAATGACAAATAAAAATGGCTCTTGTTTACAAGAATACCAAACTAGAGATTCATCACAATTAGGTAAATCTTGCGAATCATGTGGAAAAGAATTTAGTCGATTTAAATTAACAACTCTTCCAATTTTCACCAATAAATCCGAATCATCTATTATTCACTATGGGAAAATAAGACTAGCACCAGATGACAGCATAGCATTAGATAATGATTGTGCCGCTGATTTAAGGGCTGGATTTATTGAATCAGCTGGCGGTAGGAAAAATATTGTATTTAGTGTTGGATTTGGTAATTTATCAAAAGAACTCAAACTATACAGAGGTAGTGATACTAAAGAAAAGAAAATAGATAGTAAATAATATTATTTTATAGCAACAAAGTAGAGTATATAATATATGTATATACTTTACTTAATTTTCTACTTATGTAATCCACATTCCTTATTTTGAGCATCTTCCCACCACCAACGCCCAGCACGTAAATTCTCATTTAATCTAATTGGGCGTGTACAAGGCTCACAGCCAATACTTGGGTATCCTTGAAAATGCAGTTTATTTAATAAAACATTATAATGTTTAATATAAGCCCATACATCATCATCATTCCAATCAAAAATTGGATTATATTTTACAATTCCATTATGTGAATTATCTAATTGAGCAAATTCTAAATCATTTCTAGTTGTTGATTGTGCTTGCCTTTGCCCAGTTATCCATGCATTTGCATTACTTAAAGCACGTGATAATGGCTCAACTTTGCGGATATAACAGCACTCTTTGCGTAAATCTAAACTTTCATAAAATGCATTCTGCCCTTTATTGCTTACATATTCTTCTACATCTTGCTGATTTGGTGTGAAAATTTCTAATTTATAAGCATAAACTTGCTCAATTTCATCAATTAAATCTAATGTTTGTTGATGTAATCTACCTGTATTAAGCACAAAAATTTTGATATCTAATTTTTGAGTTAAAATAGCATGGGTAATTATCATATCTTCAGCAGCTAAACTTGAAGCAAATTTAATGCATTTATCTTTATTAGTTATAACCGAATTTGCAATTGTTTGTAACCTTGTATGTAAAGTTTCAAATTTATCTTGGTTTAAGCATAGAGAAGATGGAATTTGCCACAGTTGATTTTTATTCATAGGTATAGCCGTTATATATTTATATTATAATAATATTTTCGCCAAATTTTGATATTCTTGCCATAAATCTTGATAGCTTTGATTTTTAGTTCTATATTCTTCAATTTGAGTTAAAATCTCACTTTGTTTTTTATTTATGCCCTGCTTTGCGATACTATTTGCAAGTAATATATTTTTCTCGATTAAACTCTCTTCACTCAAAATCAAATTATCTTCATTAGTATTAACTAGCCTTGTATAGTAATTTGCATAATTAGAATTTAGCCAAAAAGCTGTTACTTGCTCTGCATCATAATTTTGATTGAATTCAATACATTTTTGCCAAAAATCTTGCATATATGGATAAGCATAATTTATCCAATTTTTAATATCTTGAGAAATAATACTAGCAATAATTGGCTGTGTAAACATTGCCTTCATTAGTGTATCAATTGGAGATAGAATAGTTTTTTTACTTGTTTTTTGTTGCCATTTATTTGCTGTGGAAATTCTAACTTTATTGTTTGTATTAGTCATGCCCCATAAAGTTTGCTCAATTTGTTGCTTTAAAAAAATGGGGGGCATTTTTGCTAAGTATGATTTTGCTTTTGCTTGTACTTTGGCTCGGTGTTCTGCAATATCTAAATTATGCCCATCAGTTAAAACTTTCAATAATAATTTGGATAATGGCATCGCTTTTTGGATTAATCGTTCAAAACTTTCAACTCCAAATGCACGGATATAACTATCAGGGTCATGAGGATTAGGTAAAAAGATAAATTCTACCGTTCTATCATCTTTTAAGGTAGGCAAAACACGCTCTAATGCTTTTAGTGCCGCTCTTTCACCTGCTGCATCTCCGTCAAAAGCAAAAATTATGTGTTGTGTATATCTAAATAACAATTGCATATGTTCTTCAGTACATGCTGTGCCTAATGTTGCAACACTGTAATTAAAACCATATTGGTGAAGAGCTACAACGTCCATATAGCCCTCAACTATTAAAGCTTTCTTGGCTGATTTTATGCCTTCAAAGCTTTCAAATAATCCATAAAGAGTTTGGCTTTTATTAAATAACGGCGTTTCAGGGGAGTTTAGGTATTTTGGCTCGCCACCATTGAAAACTCTACCACCAAACGCAATTACTTGCCCATCTTTATTGCGAATGGGGAACATAATTCTGTTACGAAATCGGCTAAAAAACTTATTTTCTTTTTGAGATAACATGCCTGTTTGTGTAAGTAATTCATTGCTTAAACCAAGATTTTGTAAATTACTAAAGCTATCACTTGCATAACCTAATCCAAATTTTTTTGCAATTATGCCTGTTAAACCTCTATTTTTTAGGTAATCAATAGCGATTGGTTGTTTTTTTAATTCAGACTGATAAAATTTATCTACGGTATTTAATACAGTATATTGATTTGAATAATCTTGTTTTGGTGTATAGCCTGTATTATGTTTATCGCTTTGCACTTCTGGTACTGTAACACCTACAATTTTTGCAAGATGTCTAACGCTTTCAACATATTCTAAATTTAAATAATTTTTTACAAAACTTAATGCATTACCGCCTGCACCGCAACCAAAGCAGTGATATAGATTTTTTTGAGATGAAACTGTAAATGAGGGGCTTTTTTCGTTATGAAATGGACACAATCCAAGGTAATTTGAGCCTGCTTTTTTCAGCTCAATATATTTTGATATTACATCGACAACATCAGAACGTTGTACTAAAGTATCAATAAAATCTTTAGGTATGATAAGTGCCATAAACGATTACTATTACACCTTGTATATTACTAGTACTATATGTAGCTATAAGATGCTTAAAAGAAGTTAATTTGCTTTACTTTTGTAGTATGCTTTTTATTATTATTTTATATATGAATATATATAATAATATTTTTCTATTTTTTGTAATTAACCTAGATAGGTTGTAAAAATCACCGCCTCGTATAATAAAATGGTGCATTCATAAATTTATGTATATTTGTACAATTTATCAAATATAAAAACCTATAAAAGCTATTTTAAATGTTACAGAAAAACTTTAGTTGTTTATACTGTTCAATTAAAAATTGTAATTGTTAATAATTATCAATAAACGCTAAAACTATAATAATTAAATATTAATATAATTTTTGTGGTAACATTTGGCTACGTTTTTGTTTATGATGACGTTTAACTGCAGCACCTGCTTTACGTTTACGTTTTGTTGTTGGTTTTTCACGGAACTCACCAGCACGTAAGCAAACTAATGTACCATTACGCTCTACAGCACGTTTCCAACGACGAATTAACACTTCACATGGTTCATTTTCTTTTGATTTTACTGTGGTCATTTTATACCTCCTTTAATGTTTAGAAAATACTTCATACTTATACTAGATAAATATAGAGTAACTTACAATTATAACTTAATCAACTTATTTAGTCAAAGTAAGCCAATAAATCGAACAAGATATATATTAATAATATTATTATATAATAAATACTATTCTGGTGCTTTTATTGTATCAATTATTTCTTCTAATATAACAGGAGGAGCTTCTCCAACAGCTGTTATAGAATATACACCAATGTTTTTAGCAAATATATGATTATTACCACGATTGATATTTTTATATCTATTTAACACATTCTCCATTTCTACATTATGTGTGCTATTTGTTTCAATAAACAAAGATATACTAGCTAAACCATCAGAATATAGGATTTGATACATATACATATCTTTTGGCATACTTGTTTGCATAGATTTAATATATTCATAACCTTTATATTCCCTTGGAAATTCCCAACCAGATTTTTTTATATCAAATTCTTGCATACGTGGTAATCGATACTGCCAATTTTTACCATATGACATCCATTCCTGAACTTCATTTTGATTAAATTCAATATTTTGTATATCTGAAAAGAAAACTTGTTCTAGTAATTTATCTTGCCATAATGTTTGTATTTTTAATATTAAATCGTTAGATGTCCATATTTTATAAGAATATCTTTTATCTTTAGGATTCCTAGGCGTTAAGGAAAAAATATCTGCCTTATAACCTAAAATTCTTTCTTGACCTAAAGGCGATAGGTTATACAATTTACTAACTTGATGTACATTATTAGTAATAAATGGAAAACCAGCATCATCTCTCTTAGTACTGATAATCAGCTTTTTTTGTTCAACATAAGCTTGCACAATTTGGTTAATACGCATGATAAAACGCATATTACCATCTAATGCATTAATTTTTTCATACTCACTGTTGCCATCATAAAAATGAGTAATGCTAAAAGTACGAGTCCTAATATTATTCGCATTTTGTTTTTGCATCACAACAACACCCTTGAAATTACTAGTTTTAGCCTGTTTTTGTACAGCTTCTAGCCATTCACGAGTAGCATTAATTGATTTTTGGCTATTAATATTACTAATGTTACTAATTGAGGTGGTATTTTTAGTATTATTATTTGCTAAAACTCCCGTTGTATATTGAAATACAAATAAAGCACAGAAAAAAGTAATATGTAGTTTTATAAACTTCATGTTTGTTATTAATGTAAGGTTTTAAATATATAATTATCTACATAGTTATCTTCGCTATCTTCACTACTAGCGATATTCACTAAACCATATGCATGCGTGTCGCTCTTTTGATGAGCATTTAAATATCTATTTATTTGTTTTTCTTCATCTGCATTACTTAATGATAATCCATTTGCGTTTGATTTCAAGTTGCTTGTAGGGTATATGCTACTTTTAGGACTAAATAGTTCCATATTATGAGTACTAATACTTAATCCCATAAATGCAGCTGTTATACCAATTGAAAAAGCTAAACCAAACCACGATTTGCTATTATTTTTTATATAATGAATAATATTAAACCTTTTACTTGATATATCTTTAGCCTTACTAATTAAAGAAATTTCCTTTATTTTAGCTATTTTATCAATATTTAGCTCTGTAGAGATGTCTGGAATATCTTGGATTTTATCCATAATAGATTTTAAATTATTCTTAACTACAAATTCATCGTTATTACTTTTTTGAAGACAGCTATTAACTAAGCTTTGTGTTTTCCATAATTTATTTGCTATATCATTTAATTCATGATTTTTATCAAAAATTTGGTTTGGTATTTTATCCTCAGCATCTATAGCAGCAGATAATTGTTCTAAAATTAGAAGGGATTCTGATTTTGATGGTTTATTTTGTTTACTCATATTTCACCTGTTTAATTACCTGAATCTACTAAAATACTAAGCTTTTGAGCTAATATGTCTCTTGCCCTAAAAATCCTAGAACGAACTGTGCCAATTGGGCAATCCATAATAGTAGCAATTTCTTCATAACTCAAACCATCAATTTCTCTTAATTTGAGTGCAGAACGCAAGTCTTGAGGTAAATTCTCAACCGTACGTTGAATTAAAGAAACAAGTTGTTGATTATGTAAAGCATTATCTGGGGTATTATCGTCTATTAGAGTATCTTGAAGGTCAAAAGTTTCATCTTCTTGATTAGTATATGAGGTAGAAAATTCAATATTATTATTTTGTAATAACCAAGTTTTAGCAACATTTACAGCAATTCGATAAAGCCATGTGTAAAATGCAGCTTCTCCCCTAAAACTATTTAATGCTCGATATGCTTTAATAAAAGAATCTTGCGTTAGTTCTTGAGTAATGCTTTCATTTTTGACAAATCTAAAAATGAGCCTTTGAATTTTTGCATCATATTTTGCTACTAGCAAGGCAAAACTATCTTTATTGCCAGCCTGCACAGCTTGCACAATAGCTAAATCGTTATCTGCATGCATTTTTTATATTGTTTTTTCAGTATGAACAACTAATTTAACATAAAACATTAATCTATTCAATATTAATATTATAGTTCTTATATTTATACACTTTTATTTAAAGCATCTAATCGCAAATTATTAATTATATTTCTAACATCTAATTTATTATTTTTAGCCAATTCAACTGCATTTACTATTTCTTGATTATCGATATTTATACAAATATCTAAAGCATTTTTTATGCATAATATATTATCTTTTAAATCAATATTATGATAGTAATTTGCATATGTGTAACAAATATCTAAAACATAGTAAA
>JBJOQB010000120.1:0-8447 GCA_046050125.1 Pseudomonadota bacterium | reverse complement strand
TTAGACATAAAAAAATCCCAAAATAAATATTTTGGGATATAAATCCATCATATAAATGATGGAGGAGACAAACAATATCATTTTATGACATTTTTTATTGTTTGTCAATATTTTATTTTATTTTTATTATAAATAATTTTTATTGTTTATAATTTCTTAGGCTTTTGTTTTAAATCTTCTATGTACCCACCAGTACTGGCTAGGGTCTAGCTTAATTGAATCCTCAAAATGCTGATTTAATCTATCAATATCATTTTGTAAATTACCACTTGGGTAATTCTCAAAACAAGGCAAAATATATAAATCGTATTTAGCACTATTTCTATTAAATATAGGAACCATAGGTACAACTTTTTTATTGCTTAATTCGCTTATCCTTGCAACAGATGTAATAGTTGCGGCAGGGTTGCCAAAAAAATTACTAAAAATACTATCTTTTATACCAAAATCCATATCCGCAAAAATTTGTACATAGCCATCATTTTTTAAATGACGTAAAACATTTTTAGCACTGTTAGCTTTACTAAGTAGGATTGTTCCAAATCTTCCTCTTTGCGTTTTAACTATAGCATCAAATATTTGATTTTTTTGAGGCATATATATGCTTGCCCACTTATCTGGCTCGAATGCTAAAGTTAGAGCTATAGCACATGTTTCAAGACCAGACATGTGTATACCCAATAAAATTGCTCCATCTTTTGGTATATGTTCTAATCCATGAATTTGTACAAGATTTTTGAGCTGATTTTGCGAACCAAACCAAGCAGTTCCTCTTTCTAAAATGCTTCGGCATACTTCTTTAATACAATTTTTTATTGTGTATAACTTTTCACTATCAGAATAATTAGGAAAGCATTTATTGATATTATCTTGTACAATACTTTTTCGACGAGATGGAATTAAATAAAGAATATTACCAATAAGATAAGATATATGCATAATTAATCTACTAGGCATATACCTAAATATTTTTAATATGATTATAAATAAGTAAGTTGCAGATAATTCTTTTTTTTTAATATATTCTTGCATTTGAAAATAATCAAAGATATTTTAAATTAAGCAGACTTTTTGCAAACTAATAAATAGTTAACATCAACAGAATCTTGCAAATAAAATGATTTAAAGAATGGATTATATCCAATTCCTTTAAATTCTTGAGGAATTAAACCAAATTCTTCGCACCAAGATGATAGCTCAGAAGGTTTAATGCACTTACTGTAAGTATGTGTTCCCTTTGGTAACATATTTAAAATATATTCAGCCCCTAAAATAGCGGTTAAGTATGTTTTTAAATTTCTGTTTAAAGTTGAGAAAAAAACTAATCCATTAGGTTTAACTAATTTAGCACATGATTGAATAATGCTTTTAGGGTTTGGAACATGTTCTAGCATTTCAAGGCAGGTTACTGCATCAAATGCACCAATGTAAGAAGGATTGCCAGCAATTGACTCAATAGTAACAGATTGATAATCTACATGTACACCACTATCTAAAGCATGTAATTTAGCTACTTCAATTGCTTCATTAGCAACATCAATACCTAAAACTTTTGCCCCACCTCTAGCCATGCCATCGCTTAAAATTCCACCACCACACCCTACATCAAGTAGAATTTTATTTTGTATATCAAGATGAGACTGAATCCATTTCAAGCGTATAGGATTAATTTGATGTAATGTTTTTAAAGGTCCTTCATTATCCCACCACGCATATGCATGTTTATTAAAATGTTCAACTTCTGATTGGCTGTAATTAGAGCTGGAATCACTATTTAAAAACTGATTTGTCATAATATTTATATTTTAAGCGAATTAAGCTTTAAAGAGGTTAAACATATTCTAACATATTTTTTTAATAATTTACTTGGTATGTTGGATATAGGCATAAGCTGAATGATTATGAATTGACTCAAAATTTTCACTAGATAATTCGTAGCTTATAATTCTTTGTTCTTTATTTAATTCAACAGCGATGTCTCTTACAAGGTCTTCCACAAATTTTGGATTATCATAAGCTTTTTCAGTAACATATTTTTCATCAGCACGCTTTAGTATACCCCATAATTCACATGATGCTTGAATTTCAGCAATTTTAATTAATTCTTCTACAGGCATACTCTCGCTCAACAAAGCACGAATAATAATATGAGACCTTTGGTTATGAGCTCCATATTCTGATATACCTTTAGAACAAGGGCATAAACTCTTAACAGGCACTTGGACTTCTTGTATAAAATTTATTTGTTTATTTTTTGCTTCTAGCTCAAATGCTAGTTTATAATCCATAATGCTTTTTACACCACTAACAGGTGCTGATTTTTCAATGAAAAAAGGAAGGCTAATTCTGATGAATCCGCTATCTGCTTCTAGTCTTTCCAACATGTCTTGCATTAATTTTTGTAGAATTGTAAAAGATAGTGGGCTATTATGTTCTTGCATTACTTGAATAAATCTAGACATATGCGTACCCTTAACGTTACCTGCTAGATACACATACATATCTACGCTTGCTACGCTTGACATATTTCCGCATAATGTTTCTACTTGTATTGGTAATTGAATGCCTTTTATTCCTACTTTTTGAATTGGAATATTTCGTTTATCTAAACTACTTTGTATATCAGGTAGATTTATACCAATATCAGTTACTGCTTTCATTATTTTTTTATATGTTAAAGATACTAGCGAAATTAGCATATAGTATATATATGTGTCAAGCAAATGGTTTTATTATTTCATATTTTAATATTTATTAAATAAAAAATAATATCAATGTAATTTTATATAAAAAACATATGGATTATGCATATATATTGCAACATTTGGCATTAAATAATACAATATTTAATTATTTATGTTATAATACACTAGGTATTATTAAGTATTTGACGATTATTAGTACTTCATTAATATTTAATTATTAGTAGATTTTTTGCTCTTTTAGATATTTTCTAAAATTTGATACTAAAAAATAAAGTTGTTTTGTATTCTTTGGTGTTAATTTTATCAGTTCTTAGTTAGGGGATAATTGTGTACGTAAAAACAGAAAACATGCCTAAAAAACTCGTTTTTGGCTTGATTTTATCATGCTTTTCAATTGGGGTTCAAGCAATTAACTTGGGTTCTTTAAATGTTATTTCTGAAAAAAACCAACCATTAAAAGCTGAATTAGATTTAGGAAATTTAAGCGAGTCTGAATTAAGAGCTTTACGTTTAGAATTTTCATCTAGTGATAATACAGATTTGAAGTCATATGGAATACAAAGCACAATTGAAAAGAAAGGTAAAACTTACTTTGCAAAAATTATCACACAAAAACCTTTGCCTGTTAATGTTTTAGATTTAAGAGTAAAAAGTAATATAAATGGTCAGTTAACAGAAAAAACATACTCAAATCTATTAAAAGGCTCGCAAAATAAAGCAAGTGATGCAAACGATATTATAAAAGCCAATCCAGTACCAGTTAAGCAAACAAAAACTGCAAAACCAGCTGAAGCACCTGTTGTATCTGGTAGTGGCAAATATGTAGTTAAAGATGGGGATAGCTTGTATAGCATATCTGGCTCACATTCTAAGTCTTTACAAGATGTTAGTTTAGACCAAGTAATTGTAGCGATTTATCAATCTAATCCTCAAGCATTTAATAATGGGAATATGAATAGGTTGCGTTCAGGTAGTGAATTATCTTTACCAACATCAGAGCAAGCCTCAAACGTAGACCAAAAGTCTGCAAAACTTGAAATAACTGCAAGAACAACACAGTATAGCAAATATCGTAATAAAGTAATCAACTTTGTAAATAAAAGAGCACCAGAAAGCGAGGCAACTACTTCTCAAAAAGGCAGTGTTACTACTCAATCAAAACAAGTTGAAATTAATGATAATGCCAAAGATAATTTGAAAATTCAAAAATCAGGTGCAATTGATAAAAAAGAACAAGAAGTCGCTAAAGCACTGAATAATCAAGAATCAAAAGAGATTCAAGAGCAAAACAAGTTAATCCAAGATTCTAAAAAAGAATTAGAAGATAAAAAACAATTGCTATCATCTGCTACTGAATCTTCAATTGCAAGCAAAGTAGAAGATACTACACCACTAGTAGCATCATCTACAAATGTTGCTGAAGATGAGAAACATGCTAATCCATTAGGCTTGCCTCCTAGCTCTGCAGAAGCTTCTTCAACTGAATCAAAACCTCAAGGTACAATAACAACAACTGCAGATGTTGCTAGTAAAACTCAATTAGAAGTAAAAAGCAAAAATACTGGAGTATGGCCTTTCTTAATTATGTTGGTTGGTGCTGGTGGTATTGGATATTGGGTATATAAAAGACGTAAAAAGCAAGAACAAGAAG
Source organism: Pseudomonadota bacterium (assembly GCA_046050125.1). Lineage (GTDB taxonomy): Bacteria > Pseudomonadota > Gammaproteobacteria > Burkholderiales > Burkholderiaceae > JAHFQJ01. Next base: position 4,091 of record JBJOQB010000120.1, on the reverse strand, counting down.
AGGAGTACGATAGTTTATTTGTGCATAATAGCAAATCTAATGCGAATGTACAAAATATTAACGATGATGAGAATGATGAATTTAATTTAAATAGTGGGTTTGTTAACACATTTAATAAATCACAGCAAAATTCTAGTACTAACTTTTTGCAAAATACATTAAATAATCAAAAAAATGAGCATAAAGATGGATTGGATGATGGATTAGACGGAGATTTTTTGGACTTTAATTTAGGTAGCCAAGAAACCTTTAGTAATAATCAACAAAATACATCAAAAACTTCATTAAATAATTCAAATAACTTTGATAATAATGATGACCATTTGTTTGCAGATAATATACCTTTAATTGATGATTTTCATAAAGATGATGATTTATTTAAAGATAACCAAATTGGTTTTGCAGATGATAGTAAACAGATTGATTTTGAAAATAATTCTTTAGTATTAGATGCTGAATTACCAAATAAAAATGAAGTTCAAAACTCAATTGAAGAGATAAATTTTGATGATATACCAGAATTATCTATGGAAGATGAAGTTGAACAAACTAGTCAAATTCAAGATATTGTTAAAAATGAAGAAATTAAGTTAGATGAAATCCCAAATCTTGATGCATTAGATATTATCTCTGATAATAACAATAAAGATGATTTGGAAACACAAGAAAATGTTGCAGTAGAATCACCTCCGCAACCAGCTAAAGAGACTCAAAGCGTACAATCTGAAGACAAAGATAATGGGTTTTATGAGACTAAACTTGAATTAGCTAAAGCATATTTAGATATTGAAGATTTTAGCGGTGCAAGCATGTTACTAGAAGAATTAGCAGCTCAAAATGAAGATAAAAAAGTGCAAAAACAAGCAAAAGCATTATTAAAAGACATAAACGAAATATAAAATATAAGAAATGAAAAAAAAAATTAGTATTGTTATTTTAGATTTTGGTTCTCAATTTACACAATTGATTGCTAGAAGAATAAGAGAGTTTGGAGTATATTGCGAGATTTTTCCTTATGATATTGAATTATCAAAGATACAGGCATATAAACCAAATGGTATCATTTTATCAGGTGGACCCAATTCTGTTAATGATGTTGATTCCCCTAAAGCTCCTGATGGAATATTTGATTTAAATATACCTATACTTGGTGTGTGCTATGGTATGCAAACTATGGCTGTTCAATTAGGTGGAAGCGTTATCAGTGGGGGATTAAGAGAATTTGGGTATGCAAAACTAGGGCAAACAGATAAAAATTTAAGCGATGATTTAAATTTTTTATTACCATTATTTGCGTCATCAAATAATAAAAATGAATCATTTGCAAATGTTTGGATGAGTCATGGTGATAAAGTTTCTAGCTTACCGAAAGATTTTGAATGTTTAGCATATACTAACACTTGTAGTATTGCTGCCATGGGAAATTTAGACAAGAAATTATTTGGTGTTCAATTTCACCCAGAAGTAACTCATACCAATTTTGGTATGGAATTTTTACAAAATTTTGTACTAAATATTTGTAAATGTGATAATGATTGGCAAATGGATTCAATCATAGAGAAGTCAGTTCAACATATACGTGATACAGTTGGCGATAAATCAGTACTACTTGGTTTATCTGGTGGTGTTGATTCTAGCGTTGCTGCAGCAATTATACATAAAGCAATTGGCGATAAATTAACATGTGTATTTGTAGATAATGGTTTATTAAGATTAAATGAAAGAACACAGGTAGAGCAAGTTTTTGCTCAAAATTTAGGTGTTAAAGTAATTACTGTAGATGCTGGGAATTATTTTTTAAGCAATTTAGTTGGAATAAGTGACCCAGAACAAAAACGAAAATCTATCGGTAAATCTTTTATTGATATTTTTGAGTTAGAATCTAATAAGCTTACAGATATTGAATTTTTAGCTCAAGGTACTATTTATCCTGATGTAATTGAAAGTGCTGGAGCTGGTAAAAAAACTGCTCATACCATAAAAAGTCATCATAATGTTGGTGGTTTACCAGAACATATGAAGCTTAAATTGCTAGAGCCTTTAAGGGACTTATTTAAAGATGAAGTTCGTAAATTGGGTGTTGCATTAGGTTTGCCATCAAGCATGGTATATCGTCATCCTTTCCCAGGTCCTGGTTTAGGTGTACGTATTTTAGGCGAAATTAAGCAAGATTATGTGAACTTGTTGCAAAAAGCAGATGCTATTTTTATTCATGAATTAAACAATACATTTGCTACTCAAAAAGATGTTGATTATGGTTTATGTAATCAACAGGATATAGGCAAAAGTTGGTATGATTTAACAAGCCAAGCTTTTACCGTATTCTTACCAGTTAAAAGTGTTGGTGTTATGGGTGATGGTAGAACTTACGATTATGTTGTTGCTTTAAGAGCAGTGCAAACTGTAGATTTTATGACAGCTCATTGGGCAAAATTACCATATGATTTACTAGGACATGTATCAAATAGAATTATCAATGAGGTTAAGGGAATTAACCGAGTAACTTATGATATTAGTGGCAAACCGCCTGCAACCATTGAGTGGGAATAATTTATCTGATATAGATAATAATTTAGATTTGCATAATTACTATATGGGTTATGCATTACAATTAGCTCATCAAGCATTAGCTTTTGATGAAGTTCCTGTAGGTGCTATTGTAGTTTGTAACACAACAGGTTATATAATTGGTATGGGGCATAATAAAAATATCTCAGACCAACAAACTTTTATGCATGCTGAGATGATGGCAATTCAAAATGCATGCATATATTTTAATAATTACCGATTACCAAATTGCAGAATATATGTAACATTAGAGCCATGTGCTATGTGTTCAGGTGCAATTATTCATGCCCGTTTTAGTGATATAATATTTGGTGCTAGTGATAAAAAAACTGGCATGGCGGGCGGATTGCTAAATTTATTTGATTTATCAATTAATCATCAAACTAAAGTTACGTATGGAATTTTAGAGAATCAATCAAAAGATTTAATTCAGTCTTTTTTTAAGGCAAAGCGTAATAGTAAAAGAAAAGTTATTGATTAGATAAATTATTTACTATTTATACTAACTATTTTTTCATATATTTCATCTATAAAATTATTTGGAATTATAGTTTCTAGATTTATTACCCATACTGGCTTTTTTATTTGATTTATAAGTATATCTTTATCATATTTTATTAAATCTTTTTCTGTAATAACTATCAAATCAAATTCTGTATAGTTAGTATTTATATCTTTAATGTGTGATTGCTCTAGTATTTGATGGTCGCCAATTTTATTATATACACTAGCTTGAATATTATGTTTTTCTAACAATTGTTTAATTATTTGTGGGTGTGCAATTCCTGCTACGATAAGTACACTTTTATCTGAAAATTCATCTAAATCAGATTTATTATTTATATTTTTAATTTGATGAGATTGTATATTAACTAAAGTAGTACTCATTCTATTTACTTTTATAGCTTTACTCTGGCTTTTGAGTACTATTTTATTATCGATACTATCCCCTGAATATATGCTGTAATTCCATTTTCTTATACTTTCTCTTAATGGACCTGCAGGAATTAGTGAGCTATTTCCTATTTCAAATTGATTAAAAACTACACATTCTATATCTCGATGCATTTTTAAATGTTGTAATCCATCATCGCTAATTATTGCATCTAAATCATTTTTATAATTTAATAAATGTTGAATTGCTTGACTACGATTTAGATGTACGCAAATAGGTAAAGATGTTTTATTAAAAATTAATAATGGTTCATCTCCTACCTGATGGGATTTATGAGTATTGTTAATAATTATTGGATTAATAATTTTAGCTCCATATCCTCTGCTCACTATCCCAATTTTTAATCCTTTATGTTTTAAGCTATTCGCAAGAGATATGACTATAGGTGTTTTTCCAGAGCCACCCGCCACAATATTTCCTATAACAATAACAGGCACATTAAATTTATAAGATTTTAATATATTAAATTTATATAAATTTTTACGTATATAGATGTAAATAGTGTAAATAAATGTTAATGGTAATAAAATTAGGTATAAAATATGCAAAATAATATATTCTTTACATA
>JBJOQB010000119.1:0-14454 GCA_046050125.1 Pseudomonadota bacterium | reverse complement strand
TTTACACTCATGCACGATACATCAATTCCAATTACTTGTGCTAAGCGTTCTTGAATGGCATTAATATGCCCTGCTAATTTAGGTTTTTGAGCAATAATCGTAGTATCAATGTTGATGATTTTCCAACCAGCATTAGCTAATCTAGCTAAAACATCTTTAAGTAATTCAATTGAATCAGCACCTTTATGCTCTTCACTTGTATCAGGGAATAATCTTCCAATGTCTCCCATGCAACTAGCACCAAGCAAAGCATCAATTATTGCATGTGTTAACACATCAGCATCGGAATGCCCTGCTAATCCTTGATGATAAGGTATAGTAACACCGCCTAAAATTAAAGGTCGATTGTCTACTAATGCATGAATATCATATCCTTGTCCAACTCTTAAATTTAAAGCTTGCATATTACAACTCTTTTTATTGCTTAATTGAATGAAAAATTATACGTAAGCCTTACTATCTTAGCAACAAATAAATATTAATTCAGAATAAATGCCGATAATATCACTATCTTATGTTAAGATTAGGCATTAAATAAAACATTAGAATTATATTTAACATGAATAATCTTTCTATAATAATGCCTTGTTATAATTGTGAAGAAACTCTTGAAAGAGCAGTAAATTCAGTACTTAATCAGCAAGGTTGTCATGAATTAGTAATGATAAATGATGCATCAACTGATGACACATTTAAACTAATGCGAAAATTAGCAAAGTTAGATAATCGCATTCAAGTACACACATTATCTAAAAATGTTGGTGCAGGATTAGCACGTAATATTGCAGTAAAGTACTCAACCTCAAGCATAATTGGTTTTTTAGATGCAGATGATGAACATACCCCAAACACCTACTTATCAGCATTAGAATTTTTAAAAGAATTACCACAAATTGCTGCAGTAAGGTTTGGGACTAAGTTTTCAGGTTTTCCACCTGAATTACTAGCACCAGAAAATCAATCAAAAGTAAATACACTACTTAACACATTTATACCAAATTTATTTATACGTAGAGTGGTATTTGATATGTTAGGTGGCTTCCCAAATCATGCAGTTTTGCGTAAACAAGGCGGAGAAGATGGGGTTTTATCTTACTTATTACAAAAACTATTTTTAGTTGGTATAAATTACGAAACTGAGGGATTAATTCATCATTGGCATGAAGGCGTACATGCAGAAAAATTTTTACGTGTTGATATAGACCAAGATAACAGCCAAGTGGAGGTTGTCAAAGTTAGTTATGAATTAATTAATCAAAAGTTAGAAGAATTAAATATAATCATAAATCAAATTCATAATCATCAAAATAACGGATTTATTCACGTTTACAAAAAATCATAATCAATATTAATATAAAAAGAGACATATCTATGAAAATAAACAAAGTAATTGCAGGCTCAATTATTGGAATTTCATGTTTGCTATTAAGTGCAAGCATATTCGCAAATAATGCCAATAATCCTAATCAGTGCAATATTCCCCAAAATCTATCTAAACCAAAATTAGATAAAGTAGACTGCCAAAATAAAGCAAATGTGGATTACTATTTACTTGCGTTATCATGGTCGCCTCAATTTTGCTATGAAAGAAGAGGGCAAAGTAATGCAGATGTAAAAATGCAATGCCAAGATAACAAATTTGGTTTCATCGTGCATGGTTTATGGCCACAAAAAACAGGTGCAAAAAACAAATGCGAACAACCAAGAAATTGTAATAGCACGACTTTGGTAAGTAATGATATTATTAAACAAAATTTATGTATTATTCCTAGTGTTAGTTTAATTCAAAATGAATGGCAAAAACATGGTAGCTGTGCATTTTCAACACCTGATGATTACTATAAAACTACTAAAAAATTATGGGATAATTTAAAAAAGCCTGATTTAATTAGCTTACAAAATAGTAAAAAAGATTTAACCATAGGCGATATACAAAAAGCATTTACAAGCATTAATCCAAAATTAACTGCAAATAATTTAAGTATAGAAACTGTTGGAGGCGGTAAAAGCCGTTATCTAAAAGAAGTTCGTATATGTTATGACATCAGTTTAAATAATTATAAAGAATGTGAGAAAAAAGGTGCTCCACCGCATTTAGGTGTTAAAATCGCTGAAATTCCTAATTAGTTTATATTTTATTAAATACTATACATCATACCTGTTAAGGCAGGTATTCATAAGCTTAACTACAAATTTAATTATAATCCTATTTATTAAAAACTATATTGTAGATTTGTGTTTAATATGCAACTTAAATGCTGTAAAATGTTTTTTATGTTGAATATATGTAAATATTTAATTATGATAATTTTATGGCTAAGTGATAAACTTTGAAATATTATATATAGATAAGCTTTAATAATTTAAATCGGAGAAATTATATGTCAAACAATGTAAAGGTTGTATTTCCAAATACGAATCAAAAAGCACATATTCCAATTGATAAAAGTGCAATGAAGGCATTTAAGTCTGAAGTTAAAGGTGGTTCAACTTTTGGATTTTCTATGTCAAAATCAGGTTTTTTGAATTCAGATAGTTGCCCAATTAATGGCGGAAATGAATTAATTACATCTTGGATTTACCCTCAATTTGAACTCATGAATTTTTATGCAATTAAGCAAAGAACAGGAAATATATCAACAGATAGATACATTCACTATGCAAAACGAGCATTAACATCATATCAAACCGCAAAAAATGCATATACACCGCAATCAGTAGAGCAAAATTTTATGACAAGTATGTCAGATGTACTAAAATCACAGATATTGCAAAGTGGTGGTTATGTTGAGCCAGAAGTTAAAAAAGAAAATATCCACCCAGATAATAATCCACATTTAAAATTTGTTGGAGAGGAATATGGACTTAGATATTATGAAAATCATGACCCCAAATTAGATATGGGAAGAGTTTTAATTGAGGCTTATGACAGATTTGGTCAAAGAGCATTTAATGATAGTTGTTATGGATAATATAATTGAATTAATATTCTATATTTGGATACAAGTTAGTCAATATCGAAATAAATACTATAATCTTTTTTGTAATTTATAAAATATTTGGGAAATAATAAAATGAAACTAGGAAGAAATGAGAAATGTTGGCGGACCGGACGGGACTCGAACCCGCGACCCCCGGCGTGACAGGCCGGTATTCTAACCAACTGAACTACCGATCCGCTGAATTTGGTCTAACATTTCGCCATACTTGGCGTCCCTACGGGGATTCGAACCCCGGTACCCACCGTGAAAGGGTGGTGTCCTAGGCCTCTAGACGATAGGGACTTGAGGCTATTTGTTCATGCAATCAACATCGTTTACTGCATGAATGAAATTATACACTAATAGCAATTATTGTCAAGCATTATTTTACAATTCATATAAAAATATATGAAAACAGCAGAAAAATTCTTTTTTATAGAATAATTCTTTTATTTATTGAGCATGTAACAATAAAAGGCTAAATATAAACTGATTGATTATAGTTAATTCTAGGTTTATTATATCTATCTATACAAAGCTATTATTTAGTTGATAATAGTCTTATAAATATAATATGTTATGAATAAAAAAATATGCAAATAAATAGTATCAATATAACTGAACAGCAATTTCTTGAATATAAATCTCAAGGTTTTAATAAAATTCCATTAATGATTGAAATTAATGCAGATTTAGATACGCCGCTTTCAATATACTTAAAATTAGTTGGTAAAAATCGTAAAAATTCTTTTTTATTGGAATCAGTAATTGGTGGCGAGCGATTTGGTAGATATTCATATATTGGATTACCTTCAAATACTTATATAGAGAGTGATGGTTTTGCCAGAGATGCTTATGTAGCATTATATGAAAATGATGAGATTATACAAAAAATTGATAATGTAAATAATGAGAATGTGCTTGATATTATACAAAAAATTCAAAATAGCTATAAACCACTGATTTTAAAAGATATGCCACGCTTTTGTGGTGGTTGGGTTGGCTATTTTAGTTATGAAACAGTAAATCACATTGAGCCATGTTTGGGTTTGCCTAAAAAAAGTCATAAAGATAGTATAACTTTGCCAAATATTAAACTATTACTTTGCGATGAATTGGTGGTAGTAGATAATTTAAAAGGTAGGCTAAAATTAATTGTACATATTAACCCAAATAAGCCAGATGCATATAATAATGGTATTAATCGATTAAATGAATTATCACAAAAATTAATTAGTAATATTGCACATAATGCGATTAGTTATAATTATGATGCTGAATTACAGAAAAATAATAATGTTGAATATGTAATTAGTGAGCAGGAATATATAAAATCTGTTGAAATTGCTAAAGAATATATTAAAGCAGGCGATATTATGCAAGTTGTGCTATCGCAACGTATGCAAAAAGAATTTAATGCTGACCCTATATTATTGTATAGAACATTAAGGCAACTTAATCCATCGCCTTATATGTATTACTATTGTTTTGGCGATGCTCAAATTGTTGGTAGTTCGCCTGAATTATTGGTAAGGCATGAAATAAAATCAAATGATAAGCATTTGGTAACATTACGCCCAATTGCAGGTACAAGACCACGTGGGGTAAATGAAGAACATGACTTAGAATTAGCACAGGATTTATTAGCTGATACAAAAGAGTGTGCAGAACATACAATGTTAATTGATTTGGCTAGAAATGATATAGGTAGAATTGCTAAAATAGGTACAGTTAAGGTAACAGAACACATGCATGTAGAAAAGTACTCACATGTGCAACATATTGTAAGTTCAGTTGAAGGGGAAATTACAGATAGCGTTAGTAATATGGATATACTAAAAGCTGTGTTCCCTGCTGGTACATTGTCAGGTGCTGCAAAAGTACGTGCTATGCAAATTATTGCAGAGTTAGAGACAATTGCTAGGCATATATATGGTGGTGGTGTTGGTTATATGTCATTTAATGGCGAAATGGATATTGCAATTGCAATTCGTACGGCAGTTATTCAAAATAATACTGCATATATACAGGCAGGTGCGGGAATTGTTGCTGATTCCGTTGAAAAATTAGAGTGGGAAGAAACAAATAATAAAGCTAAAGCAGTTATAAAGGCATTAGAACAAGTATAGAGAATTATTAGAGAAGTATAAATACAGATGGATAAAAGCTGATTTAATGTAATTACCGTGTAGACGGGAATCCAGTAAACAAAAATTCTGGATATCTCCTTTGCAGGTATGACGCCTATTGTAGGAGGTTACATAAAATAACTATCTATATTAATGCTCTCAGTTATTACATATATAACATACTTAAATTAGGTAAAATATGAAAAAGAAAATAATTATAAATAAGATAAACATAGTTAAATCAGGTTACACCTTAATTGAAATCATGATTGTTGTTGCAATTATTGCAATGCTAGCAGGTTTGGTTTTACCTCGAGTAATGGGGCGTGCAGACGATGCCGCAAAAGTTGCTGTCAAGCAAGATATTGCCACGATTTCAAGTGCATTAAAATTATATAGATTAGATAATGCAAGATATCCAACAACAGAGCAGGGTTTAAAAGCATTAGTAGAAAAGCCAACAGTTGCTCCTTTACCAAGAAATTGGAAAGATGGTGGATACTTAGAAAAAATACCTAAAGACCCATGGGGGAATGAATACCAATATATTACCCCTGGTATACACAGCGATGCTGATATTTTTACATATGGTAAAGATAAGGAAGTTGGTGGGGAAGGTATCAATGCAGATGTTGGTAATTGGGAATAATTTTTATTTCAAATTTTAATTTTGCTGTAGATGATTTATAGTTATATGTAGCTAAATCATAATTATTTGGCATATTTGTTGTCCTGAAAATTGCTCCTAGCTGTACTATTTGTACTATCTGAGCCCCAATTTTTGCGTCTGCCTCTATGTCAAACTATTCTGCTTTAGCTACAAAAGATATAAGTATATAGTCTATAAAAATATAAGAATAAATATTATGAATAAAAAAAAGGGTTATACATTACTTGAGTTAATGATAATTATTGGTATTATTGGTATGACTCTAATAGTTGTAACATTAATAACTAAACCAAGTACACCAAGGCAGTTGCTTCAAGATGCTGAGTATTTGGGCGATGCTTTAGAGGTAATTCAGCAAGAAAGCCAAATGCAGGATAAGCCAATAATCATTACTATTAGTCAGCGAGGAATTACTACAAATGCTGATAGTAGAAATAATATGCTAGGGGATTACAAGTGGAATATTGATGAAATTGATTCAAAATTAGGGTGGAAGCCTGTAAAAAATCAAGAAAATACTTGGCAACGTACAATTAGCCAAGAGCCAATACAAAACCCATTTCATATATCTTTAATTCGAGGTAATTATAAAATAATATTAGCAGGCGATGGTAGTGGTCGCTATAAAACTAAAACTATTAATTTGAAATATGAAGATAAAAATCAGCAAACTCAATTACAATTGCCTGATAATCAAGAACAAGATATTAAAAATGCTATTAATAGTAAAAAGAAAAATCATGTTGCAGAAAAACATGCTAAAAATCATCACGTACAGTAAACAACCTACAAGAATGGTAAGAAAAGGACTTACTTTAATTGAAGTTTTAGTAGCATTAGTAATAATTAGTACTAGCTTGTTAGCTGCTCAACGTACAATTAGTAATACGATTGTTAATTACACACGATTACAGCAAAATATATTTGCAGTTATTATTTCTAGAAATATTTTAACTGAATTAGTTTTAGGTAATAAGATTTTGCGTAATGGTAGATATTTATGTGAGGAAGGCTTGCCCTTTGAATGCCAAGTAAATGCAAAAAATACACCAAACAGAAATATTATAGCAGCAGAAATACTGGTATATGCAGATAAAAATTCACAAACAGCAATTGAGAGAAGTTATACACTTCTCCCTAAATCAGAATGATATAGATAAATTGTAACAATAAATATTGCGTTAAATTAATTATAAAAGCTAAAACTAAAACTTGCTATCAACATCTACAAAAATATGTTTAATATTATATTTTTCTGCTAAATGATTACCTAAAGCTTGCACACCATAACGCTCCGTTGCATGATGACCTGCAACCATGTACAACACACTATTTTCTTTTGCTGTATGTACATACTGTTCTGAAATTTCCCCACTAATGAAAACATCGCAACCTGCAATGATTGCATCATTAAAGTAGCTTTGAGCTCCACCACTACACCATGCAATTTTTTTAATTTCACGGTTTAAATTACCAAATACCAGTACGTTTCTATCAAAAATTTGTTCTAGCTTTTTATGTAGTTGTTGTGAGGATTTATAGTTATTATGTATTGGATTATTCTCAATATTTGATATGCAACCTAAATTTTGGTCGCCAAAGTATTGATGTGTTTGTAAGCCAAGCAAGTTGCCTATGCAGGCATTATTACCATATTTTGCATGTGCATCTAAAGGTAAATGATATGCCCATAAATTTAAATTATGTTTTAACAATGCTTGAATACGCTCTTTTTTAATCCCTGTTATACATGGATTATCGCCCTTCCAAAATATGCCATGATGTACTAAAATACCTTGGGCTTTATGGTTAATTGCATGCTCAATTAGCTCTTGATTAATTGTAACACCGCTTACTAGTGTTGTAATATTACAATTACCTTCTATTTGTAGGCTATTTGGGCAATAATCTTTGAAACTATCTACATTTAATATAGTCTTTAAGTATAATGTAAGTTCAAGATTATTTACGCTATGTAAATTAGATGGATTATCCATAATATTTCCTATTTTTTATTTAAAAGAAGAGAAAAGAGGTTCACATGCTAAAACGTTTGTGGGTTCTATTTGCACAAGTAATAACAATTTGTTTAGCTGTTTTTTTCGTTATAAAATCAGTTAGACCAGATTTACTAGATAATAATAAACCGCAGGTTACAACAACAATTCTACAATCTAATGCAAATGTAGGCAAACAGCCAAGTATTTTAACTTATCGTGGCGGTGCGAATAAAGCTATGCCATCAGTGGTAAATATTTTTACGCATAGCAAAGTTAATCGTAAGCTACAAACGCAACAACTAGACCCATTATTTGAGTTTTTTTTTCGTGATAGAAATCTTCAACCAGAAGAAGATATGGAAAAATCATCAAAAAATGTAGATAGCTTAGGTTCAGGTGTAATTGTAACATCTGATGGTTATATTTTGACAAATAACCATGTAATAAATGGTGCAGATACAATTGAAGTAGCTTTACATGATGGTCGTACTGTAAATGCAAAAATAATTGGTACTGACCCTGAAAGTGATTTAGCTGTGCTAAAAATCAATTTAACAAAATTGCCAGCAATTACATTTGCAGGTGGTTATAATATCGAAGTTGGCGATGTAGTGTTAGCGATTGGCAATCCTTTTGGAGTAGGGCAAACTATTACTATGGGTATAATTTCAGCACTAAAACGTAATCATTTAGGAATTAATACATTTGAGAATTTCATTCAAACAGATGCAGCAATTAATCCAGGTAATTCAGGCGGTGCATTAGTTGATTCAAATGGCAATTTAATTGGGATTAATACAGCGATTTTCTCAAAAAGTGGTGGTAATCAAGGTATTGGGTTTGCTATTCCTGTGCTTACAGCTAAGCAGGTTATGGAGCAATTGATTAATAATGGTGAGGTAGTGCGTGGTTGGATTGGAATTATTCCACGTAATATTGACCAAACAGTAATTGATGCTTTAGGCTTAAAATCAAATACAGGTGCTTTTATAAGTAAAGTAATGGAAAATGGTCCTGCACAAAAAGCAGGTTTAAAGGCAGGAGATATAATTACCAAAATTGGCGGTAAAGATATTCAAGATACTGCTTCTTTACTCAACACAGTAGCTCAAATTAAACCAAATACTACCGTAGAATGTACGGTATTGAGACAACAGCAAATAATTAGTGTGAAAATTACAATCGGAAAACGTCCAAACTTGCAAGCTAAGCAAGAACCTTTGGAATAATATCAATATTATTTGACTGATTATTAAATATATTTAGTTTGTAAATGGCAAATACATGCTATTTTTTATTTATAATAAGTTTAATAGGAAAATATAAAGGTTATATGACAAATACTGAAATTGCACTCACACTTCTTTCAAATATATTTGTAGCAATTATTTCAGCAATTTTTGCTTTATGGCTTAAGGATAAGCAAAAAGTTAAAGAAGAATATAATAGTAGAAAAACAAGAATATTTACCATACTAATGACAACAAGAAATGCTAGGGCTTCCATAAATCATGTAGAAGCTTTAAATATGATAGACTTTGCATTTTATGGTTTTAATGGTAAAGAAAATAAAAGAACAGAAACAGAAAGGCAAGTTTTAAATGCTTGGAGAGAATATTATCAACATTTAAATACTAATCCTACAGAAAATCTATCTTGGTCTAATCAACAAAATGATTTATTCATAAGTTTGCTATCGTTTATTTCCCAAGATATTGGATTGAATATACCAAAACATGAAATAAAAAATGGTTCATACCTTCCTAGAATGTATGCAGATATTGACAATCAGCAAACTTATTTAAGGCTATTAGCTATAGATTTATTAGACGGCAAAAAATCATTAAATGTAAATGTAGGAAACTCAAATGAAGTGCCAAATCATTCAAAATAACTTCAACTTATACAAGATATATTAAGGCGTAAATTCATTACCTTTAAAATAGCCATTAAACTACTTAATGCAGGGTTACCATCTAAAGATAAGGTTTTATATATTTGCGTTTTATTTAGGTTAGCATTCTCTGCTACTGTCTGTAATCCACCAAAAGCTTTTGACATTTGACGTAAAGTAATTAGTAATTCTCCTTGCTCTCCGTCTTCGAGAATGCTATTTAGCAATTCTACCGCAAAATCTTTATCTTTTAAAAGAATTTCTGCCATAGCATCATCATGGTGTTTATCTTTCATAGCAATATCCTTAATCTGTTCTATTTTGCCAATCTTCCCAATATTTACAGGCTAACTCAATATCTTTATCTTGAGTTTTTTTATTACCACCACATAAAAGTAGAATAATTTTTTTACCATGCATTACATAGTAGACCCTATAACCTGCACCTACATCAATACGCAATTCCCATACAGAATTACGACAATATTGATTGTCTCCAAAATTACCAAGCTCTAGGCGATTTATTCGCCTAGAAATAGCAACTTGTGCTTTTATATCTTTTATTTTTTTGAACCAACTGATAAAAATATTTTTATCATCAGAAGTTAGATAATGTCGTATTTCATACATAAATATATTATCGTTTATAAACGAATTTAAATCAAGGAGTTTTAAAGTATAACTTAAAGTTATAATATTTCAAAATTTTTTTGAGTTATATACTAACTTAAGCAAACATAAATACAATTTTAAGCAATAAACTATCAGTTTTACTAATTTTCTTTAGTTCATACTTAAGCGTAATTATTTTATGCTTATATTCATAATTTTTATCAATTTCTTGCTTGATAGCACCCATAATTTCTTGATTAAACACAAAATTAATTGGAGAAACTGATGTATTATTTTGTTTAGATGATTTTTTACTAGCACCTAATGTATTTAAACATATAAGCACAGCATTTTTTGTTTTATCTGCGATTTGTTTATATCGGATATGTTTTATCTGATTTTTTATATACTTTATTTGATGAATAGTATGGTTTAGATTTTCTTTAGAAATGTCACTTATTTTCATAATAATCAGCAATTAGCTACATTAGATGAGCTTTTGTTGTTGTCCTAAATTAATTATAGGAAATAATTTTATAATTTAAACACATTTCCATATTTATTTTTAATATATAAATTACCTTTACTATCTATATGGTCATAATATCCACTAATTTTAGTATGTGGATTAAGGCTAAACAACTGCATTTTGTTTGGTTTATATACAAAATTTTCCCATTCAGATAAAAAATGCTCAAATCCAAATTCACAACATTCTTTTACATTTTCTTGCCAAAAATGTAGTATATCTGCAATAAATTTAAAAATATTTTGTTCTTGTATATTAGAAATTAAATCATCTAAACCTATTGCATTACTTAGCTTGGCATCATTTTGTATTTTATGATTTAGATATAAATTTAAACCTAAACCTATAATCAAAAAATGTGTATTCCCACTGGAAATAATTTCAACTAAAAGACCACCTAATTTTTTATCTTGAAAAATTAAATCATTAGGCCATTTTAAAAATAAATTTTTTTGGTTATCTGGTAAATATAGTATTTGTGAAAATGCACTACATACACTTAACCCACTTACAAGGCTTAAACCAGAAGGAATTAAATTATTATTAGGGCTATTATTACGGTTACTATTTATGGGTAATTGCATGGCAAATGACATCATTAAGCATTGTTTTTTTTGACTAAGCCAATTTCTATCATACTGCCCCCTACCTTTTGTTTGTTCCCATGTTAAAGTAACAAATGAGTTTTTATTAAAATCGAGGCTATTTTGCTTAATTTTATCTTTTAAGTAATCATTTGTGGAATGAATAGTCTCAAGCCATTCTACTTGAATATCTGTAAAAGTTTGTAATATTTTTTGTGCTTCAAATGCAGTATAATAAAAAAAAGAATTAGGAAATGTAGATTGCATACTTTAAAATTTAATATCTCTCGTTACTTACTGTGGTTTTATACTTTATTTGTAATATATGCAACATTGTACCCATTTATTGATTGGCATAGCAATGGGGCTGGTTTATTTGATTTTTGGTCAGACCCTTCAAGTAAATATATTAGTCGTTTGGATATTTGGTTAAACGTATGCGGTTATGTGCCATTAGGAGCATTATGGGTATGGCGTTGGCACCCAAAACCAAGTGGGATAGTAGCAGTTTTTATGTCATGTTTTATTTGTAGTTTACTATCATTTACTTTAGAAAGCCTACAAACTTTTTTACCTTCAAGAGTTCCATCACAATTAGATTGGTATACAAATACCTTTGGTGCATTTATGGGAGCGGTTATTGCAGTAGTAATGTCACCAAATGTGCTAGCAAAAACCAAAATAGTAAAATGGTATCGAACTTCATTTAGCGAGGATAGTAGTTTTGGTATTGCACTATGTTTTTTATGGGGTATGGCAATTATTTTTCCACAACCTTACTGGTTTAGTTTGGGAAGCTGGGTTGCTCAATTAGAAGATGCAGATTTTTTAAATTATATTATTACTTACTATCAATCGATTTGGATATACGTTTATAATTTTTTACCAAACAGCATTATGCTAGCACCTGTAGATAAACTGCATATGATACTTATCCCATTTGTAATTGTATTTAATGTATGCGGTATGTTATGGTCAATTACTTTTACCATGCGTAAAAATGGTATTTGGTTTTATATATTTACAATACTATCTTTATGTTTAGTTAAATTAGTTTCTTTGAGTTTTTATCTATCAATTCTATACTTATCAATACCTCAAGAAGTTTGGGTAGGTTTGGGAATTTCAATTGTATTATTAATCATAATGCATAAAGCAAAGCCAATTGTAAAAGGCATATTTTCAATAATATTTTTGATATTAGCATTATTTTTTAGTAATGTTTTACCGCACAACTTATATCATGAAGAAATAATTGAAACATGGCAAAACAGCCCTTATTCCCATATGGTTGGTTTATTTAAATGGTTAGCATTATTATTACCATGGTTTGCAATGTTATGGTGTGTAAATAAAATTATTCGTTTAACCTATGATGGCAAAAGCACTAATAATGAAGAGGAAGAATTAAATAGCGACGAACCAAAACCATTAAAAAAATATAAATCAAGAAAAGAAAAAGAGCTAGAAAAACAACAAGCTGAACAAGAAAAACAAGATAAAAATTCAGAAAACGCTGAAGTTACAAACATGAACAATAATCAGGGTAATAATGATTAATATAAAATATATTTTAGTAGAAACAACTCATGCAGGTAATGTTGGTGCAAGTGCAAGAGCTTTAAAAGTCATGGGTTTTGATAAATTATGTTTAGTTAATCCAAAATGTAACCATAAAGATGACACAGCAGTTGCAATGTCGAGTAATGCTAATGACATATTAGATAATATCCAAATTTTTACAGGGGAAAATGCATTTGATATGGCAATCGCAGATGCTCATATTAACATTTGTTTGACAGCAAGAAAACGAGAGTATTCTCCGCCAATTATAAAAAGTAAGCAAATATGTGATTTGTTAGCACAAAAATACAGTGAATATTATAATAATTCTAAGCATTTAAATTGCAATATAATTTTTGGAAATGAGCAATTTGGCTTAAGTAATGAAGATGTTTTGAAATGCTCACATATATTACATATTGATGCAAATCCTAATTATTCATCATTAAATTTATCACAAGCAGTTCAAATTATTGCTTATGAATTAAGCTCTATTTCCTTGCAAACTATCAATTCAAATTTTGATATGAAAAATAGCATAGATTATGCAACATCAGAGCAAATATCAGGTATGCACAACCACTTATTACATGCATTATCACATATTAATTTCTATGATGAAAAAGAACCCAAAAAATTGGTTCAACGCTTACAAACTTTATGGGCAAAAAGTGAATTGACTACAGAAGAAGTAAATATACTAAGAGGGATAGCTAAAAGCATTTTAAAAGTAAATTTAGATTAAATATAAATATATTTAAGAGCATATTTATTTGTACATGGAATTAATGATATGTATTTCATCACAAATTACCCAAAGCTATTGACATAATTAGTGATAACATATAAAATTCCATATATTGGCGAATTAGCTCAGTCGGTTAGAGCGACGGAATCATAATCCGCAGGTCCGGGGTTCGAATCCCTGATTCGCCACCAAAATTCTACAAGGTTTCAAACACTCAAGCTCCCCACAAGAAAATAATTATCAAATATGATTTAGTGGTGATTTAACTAGTATTTAAATAAAATTTTAATAGCAAAATAAGATTTTTAGTTGTGCGTCATTCCTTTCTCAATTATTTTAAGAGTTATAATGTTAAAAATATAGAAAATAACTATAATATTTTTTCATATGCAAAGTACTCACAACAGCAAACACTCCAAAAAAGTAACCATACATATCAAAATCTAGCTTTTAGAACTAAAATGCTTGATTCAATTGATAAACTTAACAATCAACCAACTATAAATACTAAAGATTTTGCATATTCATTAGCAGAAATGCAGATTGCTCGTTCTTACAAACGATTTTCAATTAAACGCTACCAACATAAAAGCAAAAGTATTGATAATTATTATAATGCAATAGATGTGCCACAAGCAAAACTAAGATGGAAAAATGCATTTTTAGGATTTGCAATTTGGAGCTGGTCGGGCATAAAAAATATCAATATATCTGGTTTTCGCTCACTTGCTCTTAGCATTGGAA
>JBJOQB010000118.1:0-6478 GCA_046050125.1 Pseudomonadota bacterium | reverse complement strand
TATAGCTAAATTCTAGTTTTATGTCACAAATGATAATTACAAAATAAATCATCAATGGTGCAATTTTCTTTTCGTCTGATAGATTTTATTTGAGACCATTTTTTCTCTATTGGGTTTAAGTCTGGACTATAAGTTGGTTGATAAAGAAGGATAAAACCAGCTTCCTTTATTATTTTCTCTATATTTTTACCCTTATGAAATGAAGCATTATCCATTATTATTACAGAACCTGTATCGTAATCATTTATCATCTCTGGAATTAATGTGTTTTCCAACCAGCCCTCAAATGTGAATTTATCAATTGAACTATCAAATAAATTAACAGCAAATAAACGGTTATCCTGATTTATTGCACCTATAGCATTTATTCTACCCTTCTCATTCCAATTATGTACTCCATAACATCTATCTCCTTTTAATGAATATCCGTACGGCCTTAAATTTGATTTTGAAAAACCTACTTCATCTAAATGAATTACAGCTGTTTTTTTCCTCTTATATTCATCTACTTTATCTATGAAGCACTTTCTAGCTTCTTCATTTCTTTTTGGGTGGTTTAGACTTTTTTTTATGCGTAATATTTAATTTCTTCAGTGCTTTGTTTATTGTACTCTGCACTACATTAAATCTCGATGCTCTTTCATACTGATAACTATCAGGGTATTTTTCTACATCTTCTCTCAATAATTCTAAATTTATTTTTCTTTTTACTATATTGTACTTTCTTATTGGCTCTAGCCTTATCCTCCATCTAAATATTGTTCTTTTTGATATATCAAATCTTTTTGCTGTCTCTTCATCTGTAAGATTATATTTCTCTTTTACCGCAAATACTTTTTGCCTGAATTCTAGTGTATATTTCATATCCTATATTATGACATAAAACTAGAATTTAGCTATAATTGCATCATTTAATGTAGTTGTTAAAGAATTATTCTCAGGAGTTTTTGCTTCTTTTACTTCGCTTTCTGCAATTGATGTAGATGTGTTTTCAGGCGTTAAACCATATCCGCCTAGTTTATTTGTATTAGTAGTGTCGGGTTTGGTATTTCTTCTAATCATAATTCTGTCCTTAAATATAAATTTGTTTACAAAGTAAATATTATTAAGATACTTAATAATCTATTCAGAACTTATTATGATTTATTTTATGTCTAAGGTCAAACTTGAATTAGTATATTATTCTATTAAATAGGATTGATTGAGATGATAGATGCATGGAAATTGTAGCAACAAATAAAATTGCTACAAAATTAGCTTATTATGCTTGGCTACTAGGATTAGGATTGTTTCTTGATTTAGTAAATAGAGAAGAAAAATATTCTCCAAATTTAGATAAGGTATTGATAGAGTAATCTACAGTTGATGAAGCAACACCAGTTGCTGTAAGTTTCGTACTTGAAGTACTTGATGCACCATTACCTTTTTCTAAATCCACAT
The DNA here is from genome assembly GCA_046050125.1 of Pseudomonadota bacterium. Lineage (GTDB taxonomy): Bacteria > Pseudomonadota > Gammaproteobacteria > Burkholderiales > Burkholderiaceae > JAHFQJ01. The sequence goes on along the minus strand of JBJOQB010000118.1, from coordinate 5,038 downwards.
CTCTAAAACTATCTGTTCTTGTTGTAGCACTAGTTCTTGATGCACCATAACTTATTGTTGCACTTGGCATAAAAATCCTTGAGTTAAAATAAAAATATTCTAAATAATAACATTTATCATCAAAATAATAAATAAGTATTAATACTGGTTATCTGGTATTTCTGCAGTATAATCAAAATTCTTTTTATTATATAAATGTCTTTTGAAAATAAAGAACATAATTAAAATAACAAAACTTGAAAATACTAAAATAATTTGAGCTGTGGTAAGAAAATTACTTAGCACAGATAAAAGCCCTAACATTAATAATATAGACAAATTTTCGTTAAAATTTTGTACAGCAATTGATTGACCAGCAGATAATAACTTATGCCCACGATACTGCAATAATGCATTCATAGGCACAACAAAATAACCAGATAAAGCACCAACAGCCATTAAAAAAACATATGCAATTAACATATATACAGGAATAACTTTACCAAAAATTTCTATGTTGAGATGAGGAAATAATCCATTATGAAAAAACGCCATAATTGAAACTACAACGCCCATAGCAATACCATAAGGTATTACTGTTAAGCTTTTCTTTAGCGTTAATTTTTTAGCTGCATAAACAGCACCAAAAGCAACGCCAAAACCAACAGTTGCTTGCAAAATCGAACCTTGAGACAAGCTTAACCCTAAAGCATCTTTTGCCCACCACAACACAATTAATTGTAATGTAGCCCCTGCTCCCCAAAATAATGTAGTTACGGCTAGGGAAATTTGCCCTAATTTATCATTCCAGAGTACTACATTTGCTTGGTAGAATTTTTTAACTAATGTAGAGATTTTTTTATCTTGTTTAGGGTAAACTGCACCTGTGTTTGGAATAAAAAAGTTAATAAATGCAGCAAGTAGATACACACCAAGTAAAATAGCAATTGCATAATTTGGTGCTAATTCTGGTTGTTCGTAGTAATTTGGATTAATCAAAACACCACCTAAAACAGCCCCTAAAATGATTGAGCCAACAGTTAAACCTTCAATCCAGCCATTTGCTGCCACTAGTTTTTGAGGCGGTAATAATTCAGTGAGTATGCCATATTTAGCAGGAGAGTAAGCCGCTGCCCCAATTCCAACAATACCGTAGGCAATCAGTGGGTGAACACTAAAAATCATTAAGCTACAGCCTAAAACTTTAATAATGTTGGTTACCATCATTACTTTGCCTTTAGGAAAACTATCTGCAATTACCCCAACAAAAGCTGCAAATACAACATAAGATAAAGTAAAAAACAGTTTTAATTGAGGCTCCATCCATTCAGGTGCTTGCATTGAATGCAATAAAGAAATTGCAGCAATAAACAAGGCATTATCTGCCAATGATGAAAAAAATTGGGCTGCCATTATGGCATAAAATCCTTTTTGCATAGTAGCCTTTAAAAGTTAATTTTTATCTTTATCTTGTTTTGAATAAACTGTACTTGTTTTTGGAATAAAAAAGTTAATGGACGTTGCTAATAAATACAGCCCAATTAATATTGTAATAATATAATTATGGGTTAATTTAAGATTAGGTGAGTAATTGGGAAGATTTAAAAACGTTACTAATACTGCACTTAAAATAATTGCTCCAACCGTAAGTCCTTTAATCCATCTGCTTGCTACTTTGGGAGGCAATAACTCTTTTAATATTCCATATTTTGCAGGATAAAAAGTATCAGATTTAAGTCCAACAATACCGTATATAATTAATGGATTTATTCCAAAAATTATTAAGCTACACACCAAAACTTTAATAATATTCGTAACCACCATTACTCTGCTTTTAAGCAAAGTATTGGCAATCGCTCCAACAAGTGCAGAAAATACAACATATGCTAGCAAAATAAAAAAAAGTTTTAGTTGAGATTCTATTATCCATTTAGGAGCGTGTATTGAATACAATATAGACATTGATGCCATAAACACAGTATTATCTGCAAGCAATGAAAAAAACTCGGCTGCCATTATGGCATAAAATCTTTTTTGCATTTGTATAGTAGCCTTTTTAGTTTTTAAAATATATTTCTTATCAATATATATCTATTATAAACCCATTACATCTCTAACATCTTGCATTGTTTCTTGAGCAACCTCTCTTGCTTTGTCGCAACCATTAGCAATAATATTTTTTACTAAACTAGGGTCGCTTAAGTAAGGTTCAGCACGAGAAAAGAAAATCTCTTGCTCTTGTGCTACAGCATCAATAATTGGTTTTTTACATTCAAGGCAACCAATTCCTGCAGTTGTACAGCCTTTTTGTACCCATTCATGTACTTCAGGTGTTGTATACACTTGATGAAATAGCCATACAGGGCAACGCTCAGGATTACCAACATCATGCCTTCGGATACGTGCTGGGTCAGTTGGCATGGTTTTAATTTTTTTCTCAACAGATGCCTTATCTTCTCGCATTGAAATGGTGTTGCCATATGATTTGGACATTTTTTGTCCATCTAAACCAACCATTCTTGATGCTTTAGTCAATAATGCTTGAGGTTCAGCTAAAATAATTTTTCTAGCTCCTTCAACATAGCTAAATAGTAATTCACTGTCAGCTACACTTAAATTTTGTGATTCTTCAAGAATTGCCTTGGCTTGTTCTAAAGCTTCTGTATTGCCATTTTCATGATATTGTTTGCGAAATTCTAAGTATAATTTAGATAATTTAGCCCCAAGTTTTTTAGATGCAAAAATTGCATTTTGCTCAAAATTAACTTCTTTACCATATAAATGATTAAATCGGCGGGCAATTTCACGAGTCATTTCAATGTGTGGTACTTGGTCTTCACCTACAGGTACATACTGAGCTCGATAAATTAAAATATCTGCCGCTTGCAATAATGGGTAGCCTAAAAAACCGTAAGTAGATAAATCTTTATCCTTAAGCTTTTCAATTTGGTCTTTATAGGTTGGAACTCGCTCTAACCATGATAAAGGTGTTCCCATACTTAATAATAAAAACAATTCGGCATGTTCAGGCACTTTAGATTGCACAAAAATAGTTGAGTTATTTGGGTCAAGTCCAGCTGCTAGCCAATCGATTACCATTTCATGAATATAATCTTGGATTTTAGATGTATCTTCATAATTTGTTGTTAATGCGTGCCAATCAGCCACAAAGAAAAAACATGGATATTCATTTTGTAATTGTAGCCAATTTTTCAAAACTCCATGATAATGCCCTAAATGTAAAGCTCCTGTTGGTCTCATTCCTGATAGTACACGCTGTGCAAACATATAATCTCTTCATATCTATAATACATAAATTATAACATACAAATGATATATAGCTAATTTGGTTTATTTTTTAGATTAGTAGAATTTTATATCATGTTTTTTGTATAATCATTTGACGTTTTTATAATTATAAGGATAATTTATGCAAATACAATCATCTAAAACAGTGAGCCAAACTATATCTGGTCTACCAACTAGTGCAACTGAAAAAAGCCAAGAATGTAAATTTAAACTAACAGATAACTGTTCAGATAAATTAATTAGTGGCATATTTACAGAAGGAAAAGAGCAATCTCAAGCTTCGATTTGTACGCATCATTTTGATAAAATTAAATCTGGTAACTGCTTGATAAAACAAGATAAGTTAAATTTGAAAGAGATTAAAATCAAACATGAAGATGATGATAAAATTACTACATTTGATGTAAGTAAATTAAATGAAATATGTGCTACTGAATGTAGTAAAGATGTTGGCGATAAGTTTGAGGTAGAGGGACAAAATTTTGCTGTTACATGTCATAAACATGAAGATGCTATTTTAAAGTTTGATGAGATGGCGAAGAAGTTTTTTGGAGTAGGGATTTTAGATTGAGATTTAATTATATTCAACAAATTTATAGTATGTTAAAATGCCTTTCTAATTAGCCTATGATAAGTATATGAACAAAAAAATTACATTTATAGATTTGTTTGCTGGGATTGGTGGTTTTCATGAAGCATTTAAAATGTTTGATGCAGAATGTGTTTTTGCATCAGAAATTGATAAATATGCTCGTCAAACTTATCTGACCAATCATAGTATAAAAAATGGTTTTTTTAATGAAGATATACGTTCAATATCTGTTGATGAAATACCAAATCATGATATTTTATGTGCTTGATTTCCTTGTCAGCCATTCTCTCAAGCTGGATATAAAAAAGGATTTGATGATGGTGAGAAATCTGAAAGAGGTAATCTATTTTTTTGTATTTTAGATATTTTGGAGCAGAAAAGACCAAAAGCATTTATACTAGAAAATGTGAGGCATTTATTAAAACATGATGACTCAAAAACATTTAAAATAATATATGATAATTTAATAAATCTAGGATACGAAGTTTATTATAAAATAGTAAAAGCTTCTGATTTTGGATTGCCACAGCATAGACCAAGATTATTTATAATTGGCTTTGATAAAAATTCAGTCAATTTAAGCAATTCTTTTATATTTCCTAAAGAGATACCATTAAAATTAGACATGTCAGATATTTTTAATGGCAAGTGCGATAAAAAAATTGGATATACATTACGTGTTGGTGGTAGAGGCTCAAAAATAGATGATAGGCATAATTGGGACGCATATTTAGTAGATGATAAAATAATTAAATTAAATTCTATTCATGGTAAAAAAATGATGGGGTTTAGTGAAAGTTTTATATTCCCAGTTTCAGAAACTCAAGCTATGAAGCAATTGGGAAATAGCGTATGCGTAAATGTTGTAAAGCATATTGCTTCTAGCGTTATTGACTATATTACTAAAAATGTTATGGAAAAAGATATGGCGTTAGATAAATTAGATAATAAATCTTTTAATAAAGGTGAGTGGAGTGAAATTTATACATTTTTCAAATTATTATCAGAGCAAACCTTACACTTTGGAAATATAGATGAGCAAGAACTGCAAGATAAAATAGTAGTTTTTAAAATATACAATAATAGCTCAGATAATTCATTTGAAATTATAGAACAAAGCAAAATCATAATAAAAGATAAAACAGAAAAAATTATTAA
>JBJOQB010000117.1:0-4055 GCA_046050125.1 Pseudomonadota bacterium | reverse complement strand
TAAATATTTTTCCATACCTTTTTGTACAAATTTTGTAGCATCTCTTTGCTTAATTATATTATGACCTGTTTCTTGCAATTTTTTACGCTTAGATGGATTAGTAACCAAATCAACACAAAGCTCAGGTAAGCTTGCTAAATCACCATAACAAATTGCTTTTTTAATATCTGGTTCAATTGAAGTATTTTTTCCTAACTCTGAAACTACTGCCTTATGGTTTGCCAGCAAATATGAAACTCTTACTATTTCAAAAATATGTGCATTTTCATAATAGTGCATATTTAAAATAATTTTACTGCGAGCAATCAACATATCTCGCTCTTCATCAATTAATTGCCCGTGGTCAGTTGTACTTACTACATTTAAACCTGTTGCTTTAATCGCTTCAATTGTTTTAATTCTACGTTCGCTACCACTACCATAGAAAAATACATCAATATCTTGCTCAATTTTCGGAATTATTTCTAAATTAGGCGTATAACCAATTGGCACTAAGCTTAAATTATTGATGCCTGCCTTGTGCAAATGTGTAAAATTAGCTGTTGAATACTCCCACACATGAGTACTTTTCATTAACTGAAAATACCTAGCATTCATCCATGGAACACCTGCTCCAACTTGCTCTAAATTGTATATAATAATATTTTGAATTGGGATATTTTGGGATTTTATTTTTTCTAAAGATGTGTGATGAGATGCAAAAATTATATTTATAACATCTCGGTATAGTTTTCTATCAAAAATAATTTCAACATCAAAACCTAGTAATTTAAGGCTAAATTCAGTACTTAGTATTACTTCTTTAAATGCGGGGTATCCGTCTAAAATAACGATATGAATTTTATGCATGTATCCAAACACAAAAATTTATAATACTGATAAGGTTATGTGGTTTTAGAGCTTTTTGCAATATTAAATTTACCTTTTTGCTCAAAACATGTGATAAATACTACATTTTGCTTTGATTAAGATAGTTTTTTCATTTATTTTAATTCATAATAATATTCGTTTTAACCGCACATGAAATATATTATATATGTACAATAGTGAAATAGCATATAACTCTATACTTGAGCTACAACAACATGCTCAAAATAATAGTTTCATTCTCACAGAATTGTTTCATACACAAGATAGAGATGCTATTTTTAGTATTAACACACCTAATTTGCATTTAAATTATGCAAAGAATTTGATTACTGATGAAACTATAAAACTATTTGATAAATTACTTAGTATTGCACAGATTAAAAAGTCTATTCAAAGCATGTTAAGTGGGGAATGCATTAATATGCTTGAGCAAAGACCTGCTTTACATATTGCATTAAGAACTGAACATGACTCTATTCCTAATTGGATAAAACAACAAGTTAAGCAAAGCTTAAGCGATATGGAAGAATTTTGCCAATCCATACATCAAGAAAATAAAATTACTGACATAATACATATTGGAATTGGTGGCTCTGACCTTGGTTCTAAAATGGTATATCATGCATTTTCAGGTATATATCCACGTAAAGTTAATGCACACTTTTTAAATAATATTGATGGTGCTCAACTTGAACAGATTACATCTCAACTTAAAGCTAAAAATACATTAATAATTGTATGCTCTAAAACATTTACTACGCTTGAAACATGCCAAAATTTAGAATCGTGTATTGAATGGTTAAAAAAAGATTTTTCAATTAGTGATTACACTCAACATATCGTAGCAATTACTGCAAATGTAGAAAAGCCAAAAGAGCAAGGAATTAAACATATTTTTGGGTTTTCAGATTGGGTTGGTGGCAGGTTTTCCTTATGGAGTGCTGTTGGTTTAATCATTATGATTTGCTATGGAGCTAAGGTATTTAAGGAATTGCTGGCAGGTGCTTCAGATATGGATAAAAACTTTATCCAAGAACCGATACATAACAATATGCCACAAATCATGGCAATGCTTGGCATTTGGTATAGAAATGCATTTAATGTGCCTAATTATTGCATTGCAGCCTATGCTCAAAACTTGAATTATTTTACCGCATATTTACAGCAATTGGATATGGAAAGTAATGGTAAAAGCATTGGCGTAGATAACAAGCGTTTGCCTTACCATACAGCACCAATAATTTTTGGAGAAGTTGGCACACATTGCCAGCATGCTTATTTTCAGCTTTTACATCAAGGAACGCAGTGGGTTCCTGTTGATTTTATTAGTTATATTAATCCACATCATCAGTATAAAAATCATCACAAAATTCTATTACAAAATTGTTTTTCACAAGCAAAAGCTTTAATGCTTGGTAAACACGATAATAATCCTCATTTTATCCATATAGGTAATCGACCTAGTAATATGTTATTATTAAAAAACCTTAATGCATTTGCTATCGGCTCATTACTTGCACTATATGAACATAAAGTTTTTACCCAAGGAATTTTTTGGCACATTAATTCTTTTGACCAATGGGGTGTAGAATTTGGAAAACAATTAGCTAAACAAGAGTTAGCAGTTTAGATGTAGAATTTTAAGAGATTATAATGAATAATATATACACAATTAAGCCAACATGGCAAGCTCCAAACCATATACAAGCATTTACCACTTTAGCAATTGGTGGATATAGCACTGATAGCTACGCAAGCATTCCGCACTTTGATACAGGATTAAATCTTGCATCACATGTTAATGATAATTTGGAAAATGTCTTGAAAAATAGGCAATTAGCTAAACAAGAAATAAACTGCCCAATAGTATGGCTTGAGCAAGTACATGGTATTTATTGTGTTGATTTAGATAATTCAGATTATTTTAAAAATAAAAATTATGAATTTGGCATTAATAATATATGCATTAAAGCAGATGCAAGCTTTACTACAAAAAATAATTTAGCTTGTAGTGTACTAACTGCTGACTGCTTGCCGTTGCTAGTTACTGATAAAGCTGGAAGTGCTGTACTTGCTATACATGCTGGTTGGAAAGGATTACTAAATGGAATTATTGAAAATTCTATTAATTACTTTATGCAACAAACTAAAGCAAACCCAAATGATATACTTGTGTGGTTGGGTCCTGCAATTGGAGCAAATGCATTTGAAGTTGGCAATGAAGTACTAGATAAATTCATGGAATTTGCATATACCCAAGAACAAGATTTAACATATCAAAGCTTTAAAACAATAAATAATACTAGCACTAATTTAGATAAAAAATGTGCTGATTTATATAACCTAGCGAAAATTAGATTAAAAAGATTAGATATTCTAAGTCAAAATATTAGTGGTGGGGATTTTTGTACGTATTTTGACCATAGATTTTACTCATATAGAAGAAATAATATTACAGGAAGAATTGCTAGTGTAATTGCTAAGATTGTTTAATTTGTACGGATATAATCCCATAGGTTAAATAATTTATTAAAATATGATAATTATACTCAATAGAAATATTTGAATATAATTATCTAGTAATTTGTTATGCACCTGAAATCAAGGTCTTAATCCCTGAATAAATAAACTGAACACCTACACAAATTAGTAAAAAGCCCATTAGCCTTGTAGTTACTTCCATACCATCTTTGCCTAAAATTCCAGCAATTACTTTACATGTACGCAAAACAAACCAAACAATTGCACAAGCTAAAGCCATACTTGCAATTGTCGATGAATAAGCCATAACCTTTAATGGGATTGTTTTAAGTTCGGCAATTTCTGTAGATATACCAATAATTACCGCTATTGTACCTGGTCCACTAATTGAAGGTAATGCAAGCGGGAAAAACGCATAATCATTGTTACTGCTTTCAGGAGAGAAATTTGCATCACTAGTTTGAAATAACATTTTATAACCAAGTAAAGCAATCGTAAAACCACCCGATATACGCAAAGCACCATATGAAATACCAAAAATATCTAAAATTAAAGCACCAATAAATAACGTGGTTACCATAATTCCAAATGCATATATACAAGCTCTTTTGGCTAGCAATTTCTTTTTATCATCTCCCATTGTTTTAGTTAGAGTAATAAATAATGGTACTTTTGACAATGGATTTGTGATTGTAATTAAACTT
>JBJOQB010000116.1:0-12157 GCA_046050125.1 Pseudomonadota bacterium | reverse complement strand
TGGTTATTGCAAAACTTAATAAGAATTGTTATCATTATCAATATTATCTGGAATGAAAAAATACTTAAATGAATGCTAACCAATTAATCAAAAAGAATCACAGCAATTTAAACCATAAAACGAATTTTGCAATGAAAGCAAGCTTAGTTGCAATATTAAGCCTTAGCTCTACATACCTATTTGCTCAAAGTCAACCAACTAATCAAAAGCTCACAAAGCAAGATTTAACTTTTAATTCAGGCGAAGGCGATGAAGCAGAAGAAGAAAACACAAGTGCAAGTGCAACTAGTGGACAAAATTCAACTGTACTACCAACTGTAGTTGTAACAGGCGAAACATCAACAGGAAGTGATGTAAGCCAGCTAAGCAATTTAGAGAAAGCAAAATTAAAAGCAACTGATACTAAAGAAAAACAAGGTTACAAAGCAACTAGTACAAGTTTAGGTAAATCAACACAAGCAGCTAAAGACATTCCACAATCTGTAAGCATTATCCCTGAAAAATTAATGCAAGACCGTAATGCATATACAATGAAAGAAGCATTACGCAACGTAGCAGGCTTGACATTTAATGCTGGCGAAGGCGGGCGTATTGGTGATAACATAACATTACGTGGTTACTCAGCTGTTGGCGATTTATACCTTGATGGTATGCGTGATATGGCTCAATATAACCGTGAAACATTCAATTTAGCACAAATTGATGTTTTAAAAGGTTCTGCATCAATGTTGTTTGGTAGAGGCTCTACAGGCGGTTTAATTAACCAAGTTAGCAAAACACCTAAACTTGGCGATAGATACGAAGCTAATTTCACTATTGGTACAGATGGATACTTAAGAGAAACAGCTGATTTAAATAAAAAAATAAATGATACAACAGCAATCCGTTTAAATGCTATGCATACAAAAGCTGATAGCTTTAGAGACAGTGTTGAGCAAAAACGTTATGGTATAGCACCATCAATTACATTTGGTTTAGGTACAAAAGATGAAATTAATTTATCTTATTATTTCTTAAAAGAGAATAATCGCCCTGATATGGGCATACCATATGCACAAGGTGGTGCAGTAAATTATCCAATTAATGTGCCTGATAATCGTTTTTATGGTTTACCAACAGATTTTGAGCGTAATACTACAAACATTGCAACAGCATCTTATACACATATTTTTGATAATGACAGCACTATTAAAACGATGATTAGAGCTGCTGATTATGACCGTGATTTGCGTGCAACTGCTCCTCGTTTAGTTGGTTCAACAGGTGTAATCAATGATTTACGTGGTATGAATAGACAAAGGCAAGCACGTGGTGGACAGGAAAATACGGTTACTATTCAAACAGATTACAATACCAAATTTAATACAGGTAGCATAAAGCATGAATTATTAGCAGGTGCTGAATATATCCATGAAAAAGCAAATCGCTGGACATCAACAAGTCCATTAGGTAATCCAGCAACAAATGTGGGTTTAACAGTTCCGTTAAATCTACCAGCTAATTTTAATTCTAGTTTTTATAAAACATCTCCGAATAGTTATAAAGGAGATACGATTGGATTATATCTACAAGATACAATTAGCTTAACACCAAAATTTAAGGTATTACTTGGTACAAGATTTGATAATTCAAAAGCTGATTATGAAAGAACACTTCCATTAGGTCCATTATCAAGAAAAGATAATGTATGGAGCTATCGTACAGGCATGATTTATCAACCAACAACAGCATCTGCTTACTATGTTGCTTATGGTACATCATTTAATCCTTCAGCAGAGTTGTATCAACTTGATGACAGGTCAAAAAATACACCACCAGAAAAAAGCCGTAATATAGAATTAGGTGCAAAATTTGATTTATTCAGCAATAAATTAGCATTCCGCACAGCAATTTTCAAAACTGAAAAAACAAATGAGCGTAACACTGATTTAGCAACACCAAATTTATATTTATTATCGGGTAAACGTCATACTGATGGTATAGAATTTGAGTTAAATGGTAGAGCAACAAATAAATGGGATATATACGCATCAGCGGCATTAATGAATGGTAAAATTGATGATGCAGGCGGTCAGCAGGCAAATACTCAAGGTAAAGTGCCAATTAATACACCAAAATATACTTACAGCTTATGGAATACCTACAAAGTTATACCAAAAGTTAAAGTTGGTTTAGGTATTGAAGGCGTTGGTTTACGTTATGGTAATGCAACAAATACAACAGCAACACCGTCATATACTAGAGTAGATGGAATGATTGAGTATAATGCTAAAAACTATGCTATAAAAGCAAATGTATTTAATTTATTTAACAAAAGATACTTTGAAAGCGTTTACTCTGGGCATGCTATTTACGGTACAAGTAGAGCTGTTCAAGTTACTTTCACAGCAAAATTCTAAGGAAAAGTATATATGTCAGCAATGCATATTCCACAGGTTTTAAATTCTCAAGAACTTAGTGTAATACGTGAAATACTAGCTAATGCAGATTGGCAATGTGGAAAGTCCACAGCTGGGCAACAATCTGTAAAGGTTAAGCATAACCAACAGCTTGAAGAAAATAATCCTGTTGCTGAACAAGCAAGGGCAATTATTATGCAAGCATTAGGGCGTCATGCATTGTTTTTCACGTCAGCATTGCCTAAAAAGATTTTCCCACCAATGTTTAATCGTTATACGGAAGAACAGAATTACTTTGGTAATCATATTGATAATGCAGTTCGTACATCTAGGTTAGGAATGTGGGTGCGTACCGATTTATCTGCAACATTATTTTTATGTAATCCAGATGAGTACGAAGGTGGGGAATTAGTAATTGAAGATAATCTTAATAGCAGTTCTATCAAACTTAGTGCAGGAGATATGGTTTTATATCCATCAACTCATGTGCATAGAGTAGAGCCTGTATTAAGTGGTGCTAGGATTGCATCATTCTTTTGGATTGAAAGCATGGTGCAAAATTTACAACAAAGACAGTTATTACTAGAAATGGATTTAGCTATCAATTCATTGAAAAATAGTTTAAATAATTCAAATAGTAAACATACTAGTGGTGATGATAGCCAAGAAGTAGTAAGGCTAACAGGTTGTTACCATAATTTATTAAGAATGTGGGCTCAACCATAAATATAGTATAGATTTTAAGGTAGAAGAGGGTGTAGCAGGTTTGGGTGGTTTAGATTTTTTAATCTTTACCATCTTTTTTTTATTCTAAATTTTTATATCAATACTTTACATTCTTATTTATCATAACAAAAACCACTGCATACTACCTTAATAAATAAAGCAATATGCAATGATATATCCTATATCAAAACTACTTCTGAGTTTTACTATTTTTACCTTCATTCTCTAATTCTTTTAACATCAAATTGTCTTTTTGAATTTCAGAGAATTCTTTTCTAATCTTTTCTTGTTTTTTATCTTCTTCTTTTTGGGCTTTCTCAGCTTCTTTTCTTGTTTTTTCGGCAACTTGCCTATCTTTTTCCATTTGCTTATGGTTTATAGGTTTAGTGCCAAAAACTGTACAGCCAAAACCAATTTTACCATCAATAACAGCACATTTAGATAATTTTTGTGCTTCAATCCATATTGGTCTATCTTTCAATTCTAGGCTTCTTTGCTCAATTAAATTACGATATAGGAATCGACTTCTTCCCATATTTTCCATAATGTAAATTAATGCAAGCTGTTCTGACCTTGTTTTAGGCGTATCTGTTTCTGGACGCATAAAGATAGTGTAACCCATATTACGGGCATCTTCATGTGGGCTACCCCAACCTAATAGCTCAAGGTCGCTTAGTAATTCGCCATCTTGAGGCATAGGGAAAAATTCAGTGCGGTATATTCTAATATTATTAATATTTCGTATACCTAAACGCCTTGCCCAATCCACATCAGCATCAGATAAAGGCTCGCCAATCAAACCGAATTTTTGCTCTACTTCAACAAGCCAAGGCTCAAAGCTTGGCATTACACTTTTCATTTTCTCTTTTACTGCAGCAGGTGGATTTTGGTATTCTGGCGTTGATTGAATTGAGTTTGAAGCACAACCAGACAAAAATACACAAGATACTGCTACTGATATACTTGATATAGTTCTAACGCATTTTTTTAACATTATTTTCTCCAACATAACATGGCATCACCGTAACTAAAAAATCTATATTGTTCTTTGATTGCATGTGCATATACATTATGCATTTGCTCTAGACCAATAAACGCAGATACTAGCATTAGTAATGTAGATTTTGGCAAATGAAAATTAGTAATCAACCCGTCTACAATTTTAAACTCATAGCCAGGGGTGATAAAAATGCTAGTTTCACCAAATGTTTTTTCTGCTTGTTTATCTTTATTATAGGCACTTTCTAACGCACGTAAAGCTGTTGTACCAACTGCAATCACTCTACCGCCTCTAACTCTAGTCTGTGCAATACTTTCTATTAGTGTTGTATTAAGTGCATATGGTTCAGTATGCATTTTATGTTCTGCAATATTTTGTACTTTAACAGGGCTAAAAGTCCCTGCTCCTACGTGTAAAGTCAAGTAATCGTGCCTAATTCCTTTATTTTTGATATTTTGCATTAACAAATCATCAAAATGGAGAGAGGCAGTTGGAGCAGCTACTGCACCTAAATTTTTAGCAAAAATAGTTTGATAACGTTGTTCATCTTCTTTATTATCGCTACGTTGAATATAAGGAGGTAATGGCAAATGCCCACATTCTTCTAAAATATCTAAAACATCATGGCTAAATTCTAGTTTATAAAAAGGTAAAACCCTTTCAATTACTTTAGCTTGATACTGATTAAAATGCAAAACTTGACCTATTTTAGGCGATTTATTAGCTTTAATTTGGACTAATGCTTGTTTATGTTCAGTTACTCTTTCAATTAATGTTTCAATTGCTCCGCCACTGTCTTTATTTCCATAAAGTCTAGCTTTTAGCACTTTAGTATCATTGAATACGAGTAAATCATCTTGATTAATATAATTATGTAAATTATAAAAATTTTCATTGGAACAAATATTGCTATTATTATAGTTATGAATTAATAAACGACTATGGCTACGTACTTCACTTGGGTATTGTGCGATTAGGTTTTCAGGTAATTCAAAATTGAAGTTTTCTATATCCATTTTATTATTCATTCATAATTAAAGAATATAGATTTTAGCACATTACTCAAATACCCAGAAATCTTGTTGCTTATTCACATTTAAACTATATGCTTTTGCTTCTTGCGTAAAGATATTACTATCTATATCTTGTTTAAAGCTTACTTGCCAAAAATTATTACTAAATTTAAGTTCTTTAATTTTATCATTATATTTTACCAGTAAGGTTGATATATCATCTAATTTACTTAAATTTTCATCTGATTTATTTTGCATTTTCTGCAATTGTAAAACAGCATCTTGGATTGGGTCTTTTGATACTTTAGCAAACATTTGCTTAATATCATTATTATATTGCTTAATTGTAGATTGTTGCGTGTAGATTAATATATTTAATCCCAATATATGTAAAATTATAAAACTAACTAATAAATATGCTAACCATTTAGGCTTAGGCATTACACTGTAAAAATTTACTAAATCATCGCTAGAGTCGTCATTCAAGCCTTTATTATATAAATTAATATTCGATAATGAATTTAAAATAGCTTTATCCTCTAATTTCTGCCAAATTGAAATAAAGTTGTTAACATTATTAATACTAATAAAATTAACATTTGGGGCTAAATTACTAGCAAGGTTAGCTTGAGATTTTAGCAAAGTAAAACCAGATAATTGAGTATTATTAACATTACTATTATTAACAACGGATTTAAAGGAATATACATTTTTATCATCATATGTTTGTACAATACCCGTGTTGTCTTGCAAAATAAATGATAATGGGGCAATATACTTAAGCTTAAACTGCTTAATCAATGTCAATTGTGTTATAATTCGATTGAGGATATTATTTTGAATTGCAATTGCAGTTGATTGATTTTTGTCATAAGCATAATTATTATCACTATTTAACACATCATCAGCCAATGCATTTTGAATTGCCGAATTCATTCTTGATTTAGGCAAAGAAGGCAATTTTATATCATGCCATATTTTAATATTTTCAGAATTAATAAATACAAAACAATTGTAACTATTTGCATTTAAACTACCTGCTAAACTAGCAATGTTTTTTTGAGAATTAATTTTATCATCATCAAATAATTCTAAGTATAACGGGTTATCCTGATTTTGTACAAAAATAGAATAGCTAATATGGTGTTTATGCACAATTGGACAAATAATAATATTCATAGAATTACCCTATAATAATATATGAAATCACGTTACATGCTAATGCATAAGTTACATTTTGTAACTGTAAATGTTGCATATAAAAAATCATCAAATATCAACAACAGCAAACCCATAGTACTAATCGGAGAAAATTTACTCAAATATTTGAATATAAATAATTTCAAATGTCTAGAATGGCATTACTGGAGCCGTAGCAACTTACATCGTTATGCAAATATCGACATTGAATTACTTAACTACAATATAGCACAACAGTACAATATTTTGAATATATCAAATGCTATACTGGCTCTAAATTTCGATGATGAGTACATTTTACCGCAAAATAATATAAAACATATAAATAATTCTAATTCCAGCGAATATACCACATATAATGAAATTGCAGTGATTGCTAGTTTTAAGCATATGCAAGAACATGAATATATGGAATATAGGGCAAAAATTGCCTTATTTGAGCCAAAATCCTACAATCAAAAACAAGGTAATACGCCAAAATACTTTAAAGATGGGGTTTGCATAAAGAATTATCTTGCTATATGTGAACAGTATAAAAACGGCGAATATAATAATAAAATCCCTGATTTAAATACTAAGCTAGATAAATTAAATATTAATCATGATTTATTAGAAATTAAATATAGCAATAATAGCAATCATCATTATAATAAAAACTTTGATTATACTTACTCAATTAAACAGCAAGTTCTAACCGAAAGTTTGCTTGATTACGAAGGTTCTACAGGGATTGATTTTATTAAGCTTTATAATAGTGGTATTCTACCGCAAGAGATGGTATATTTTTACAAAGATAATCAAATAATTCATGTAAATAAAAACACGCCTTTATGTACTTATGCGATTGTTGAACATGCTTACTCAAATAAATGGACTGCAAATGGTGGAATTGCCCTACATTTAGAACCATACTTAAAAACACAACAACAACTTGATATATCAACATTAAATCATGAATCAAAATATTGAATTTTTACAGCTAGATAATATTATTCGTCAAGACGTTTTAAATGCTCAAAGTTATGCAGTGCATAGTTCTCAAGGCATGATAAAACTTGATGCAATGGAAAATCCATTTACACTGCCACAACAGCTACAAAATGAATTAGCTCAACATTTATCAAAAGTTGATTTGAATCGTTATCCATCGCCTGAAAGTTATAAAAAAACGGTAGATATAATTCGTAATTATGCTAATATTCACGATGATTTAGATATATTACTTGGTAATGGTTCTGATGAAATAATTACTATATTAGCAAATTTATTGCCTGAAAATTCGTATATATTATCGCCTTTACCAAGTTTTGTAATGTATAAAATCAGTGCGGAACTTAGCAAATTGAATTTTGCGAGTGTTGATTTAACTGCAGATAACTTTGATTTATATGTAAATGCATTTAAGCAAGCTATTACACAATATCAGCCTAAATTGATTTATATATCTTATCCAAACAATCCTACAGGTTCATGTTTTAGTACAGATGATATTAATCAAATTATTGAGCATGTAGCACAACAAAGTTTAATCATAATTGATGAGGCATATCAAGCATTTACAGGCAATAAAACCTATATGCATGATTTACCAAATATTATGCAAAAACACCCTAATGTGCTGGTAATGCGTACACTATCTAAAGTTGGATTAGCTGGTTTAAGATTGGGCTATATTGCAGGGCATAAAGAAGTTATTGCTCAATTAGATAAAGTTAGACCACCATATAACATAAATGTTTTAACTCAAGCTACTGTGCAATTTTTACTGGGTGAGCAAAAAAATATTGATATATTAAATCAGCAAGCAAGTAAAATATGTGAGCAAAGATTAATTATGCGTGATAAATTAGCTAAATTTGGTCATGTATTTGATAGTGATGCTAATTTTTTACTAGTAAGAATGAATAAAGATGCTGGATATGTTCAACAGCAATTGAAAGAAAAAGGAATTTTGATTAAGAATGTATCTGGATTGCATAAAAATCTACACAATTGCTTAAGATTTTCAATTGGCACAGAAGAAGAGAATGAAAGAGTTATAAAAGAGTTAGAAAGTTTATAATAGTATATTAATACAAAACAATATCTATATAAAAACCGTCGTCATTCCCACGCAGGTGGGAATCCAGTAAAACAATTTAAATTCTAGATACCTGCCTACGCAGGTATGACACTTATATATTGTATTTTATAAAGTATCATCATATAAAATACTATCAAAAAATAAACTTACTTTAATAAATTTTTACTTATTATTATTTATTGCATCTAAGATTTTTTGCCCTTCACTAATTCCAGACATAGTTCTTAAAAATACAATCCTGCCATCAAGAATTTTTTTTATATTTTTAGCACTAAGTGGTTTTTCTAATATATGAAAATTTTCTAGGTCTTGATAATGACAATTATCTATTATCCCACTATATGCTCGCTTTTCTAATACTCCAGTTGCAGTACCATAAGCAATAATTCCAACTCCATTTGAATACAGAAAAACTGTATCTCCTTTTTTTATGGAGTCAATATTAACTTTCCATGGATTACAGAATGCCGCAGCTATTTTTTCACTTATCATCATGCGTTGGTCATCAATTGTACTAGATTTATTAGTATTTAATAAATAAAATTTATATTTTTTATTATTAATTACATCTTCTTTATCAAGCTCTTTTGTAGCAACTTCTTTTCCTTCTTTAACTAAAGCAATTAACGCTTCTTGTCTAGATATTCCAAGATGTTCAGCAAATTCATCTACAAATGAATGTAACTCTTCTGGTAAACGTAAAGTAGAAGCAATTAATTCACTTTTTTGTTTTTGTGCTTTATGAATGGCTTGTATTAATTCAGACATATGTTACCCTTATTTATTATTTAGTTTATATAATTACAATATATAATAAACTCATAAATAAGTCAATATTAGTATCAAAAAAGATGTAAAAAAGATTTTATTTTGAATTGTTTTAAGCCTAAAAACTACCAATTAACCAATTCCAAGCCTTTTTAGCTGCTTGCATAACAGGTTTATTACCATGTTTATGATTAAGATTATGTTCTACTTCTTGATAAGCATTTTGTAGTATTCCAATACAGCTAGCATATTTAGGGTCGGTTACAACATCACGTAATGAACCATGATAAGTAGGCGTGCCAATTCTACAATTTCTACGTAAAACGCTATTAGCTAAATCTAAAAATCCATTAATATTAACGCTACCACCTGTAAATACAAAACCTGATGCAATCACATTTTCATAGCCAGATTTTTTTAGAACATCTAAAATTAATCTAAATAATTCATCTAAACGTGGCTCAATTACAGCAGCTAATAACTGCCTAGATATTTTTTTATAAGTTCCGCCAACATCATGAACTTGAATATGTTCGCTTGGATTTACTAAACGCTGTCTTGCCACACCGTATTTGATTTTTATTTCTTCTGCTTCAGCGATAGGAATACGTAGAGCCATAGAAATATCATTTGTGATTTGGTCACCAGCAATTGGTAGAACTTCAATATGGCGGATATTGCCTTTATAGCATACGACTATATCCGTTGTGCCAGCACCAATATCAACTAAAACTACGCCTAGTTCTTTTTCGTCTTTGCCTAAAACAGCTAAACTAGATGCAAATGGATTTACAACTAATTTATTAGATTCTAAACCACAACGTCTAGCACATTTGATAACATTTTGACTTGCTGTAATGCTAGTTGCTACTAAATGTACTTTTAGTTCTAAACGTACGCCCGTCATGCCAATAGGGTCTTTAATATCTTCTTGATTATCTACGCTAAATTCTTGCATAAATGTATGCACTAGTTGCTGGTCTGTAGCTAATTTTACTGCTCTTGCACTTTCAATGGCACGATTGACATCATCGCCTGAAACTTCTTGATTTTTTACAGCAACTGCACCATGAGAATTAATACCAACAACATGATGCCCAGATAAACCAATGTCTATATTGCTAATTTTAACTTGAGAAATGGATTGAAGCTCTTGCACAGCTTTTTGAATTGCTTGCACAGTTTTTTGAATATCAACAACCATGCCTTTTTTGATACCATCACAAGTAGCCTGCCCAATTGCTGATATATTAAAGCTTTGCTCATCTGCATATGCAAGCATTGCTACAACTTTAGACGTACCAATATCTAAAGCAACAATTGGTTTTTTATTATCAACAAGAGAAGATACAGGGCGGTTCATGCTATTTTATGTGGGTATAAATGTATGCCTTATTATATATGATGTAAATATTAATGTGAAGGTAATTGTAATAAACAATTGTAATTTATCTTAGTTGTTACATATTACATATTGAAACAGTTTACTCATATACAACTAAATATCTTAATCTTCAATTTTAGTTGTAGCAGTTTTAGTAAAGTTTAAAATCTGCGTAATAAGAGTTGAAATATTTGACTTACTTGTATCTACAGTGTAATTTGCCATTGAGGTATAGATTGGGTCTCTATCTTGGTAGATATTTTCAAGGATTTGGCGAGGATTTTTGTTTTCTAGTAATGGGCGTGTTTTATCTTGCGAAGTACGTTGCCATAAAGCATCAATACTTGCTTTTAGATATATAATTATTCCACTACTTTGCAAAGCTTTTCGATTTTTTTCATCAAGTACAGCACCACCACCTGTAGCAAGTACAATATTAGCTTGAGAACATAAAGAGTGAATTACTTCGGTTTCTCTTTTACGAAAACCTATTTCACCCTCTAAGCTAAAAATTGTGGCAATGCTTGTCCCGCATCTTTCTTCAATAACATGGTCAGAATCAAAAAATGGATAATTAATACGTTGAGCTACTGCTCTACCTATTGTGGTTTTGCCAGAACCCATCATACCAATTAAAATAATATTCTGTTGCATGTTTGCCTTTATTAGTTTAGTCTATTGCTTCATGGTTAAACTAATTTTACTAGGCTAGTTGCTAAACCAATATATTTAGCAGGTGTTAACTCTAGTAATCTATGTTTTTCATGTTCTGGAATATCTAAATTTTTAATAAAAATACTCAAACTATCTTTATTTATACCATCTTTACCACGAGTTAAATCTTTTAATTTTTCATATGGATTTGCTACATTGTAGCGACGCATAACAGTTTGAATCGGCTCAGCGAGGATTTCCCAACAACTATCTAAATCTTGTGCAATTGCAGTTTCATTAATACTTAATTTACCAATTCCACGTAAACAAGCAGCGTAAGCTAAAACACTATAACCAATTCCTAATCCCATATTACGTAATACAGTTGAATCAGTTAAATCTCTTTGCCAACGTGATATCGGTAATTTTTCTGCTAAATGTGATAAAACTGCATTTGCAATCCCAAGGTTACCTTCTGAATTTTCAAAATCAATTGGATTAACTTTGTGTGGCATTGTTGATGAACCAATTTCTCCTGCTTTTGTTTTTTGTTTGAAATAGCCCAAAGATATGTAGCCCCACATATCACGGTTAAAGTCAATTAATACTGTGTTAAAGCGAGTAATAGCATGAAATAATTCAGCCATGTAATCATGCGGTTCGATTTGAGTTGTAAACAAATTTTGTGTTAAATCAAATGAATTAATAAATTGAGTACTAAATGTTTGCCAGTCAAATTCTGGATATGCAATTACGTGCGCATTGTAATTACCCACTGCACCATTAATTTTTGCTTTTAAACTAATTGATTGAATTGATTGAATAGCAAAATTTAAACGACTAACTACGTTTGCAATTTCCTTGCCTACTGTAGTTGGTGATGCAGATTGACCATGTGTGCGTGATAGCATTGGAATATGTGCATATTCA
>JBJOQB010000115.1:0-16778 GCA_046050125.1 Pseudomonadota bacterium | reverse complement strand
TTCTAAGCTTTCGATTTCTACTTCTTTATCTAGCAATACAGTTAAGAAAAATCTTGCTACCCTCGTATCTTGCATCATGTATTTAAAGCTGGCATCGTAGATTGGATTTATTAGTTTCATTGCTTACCTTGGTTTCTTAATTTTTATTATATTCTATATATTTAAATCAAAACCTATTTTTGCTAAATTTTGTTTGATTTGTTCATCAAGCTTTCCTGCCTGTTCCATTTGTTGTTTTAGCTCTGCAGTTAAGCCTTGCATTTTTTCATTAAAGGATATGTCATCTTCTTCTATTTGTTTAAAATCAATATATCGCCCTGGGGTTAGGATATAATTATTTTTGCGGATTTCTTCTATATTAATATTTTTGCAAAATCCTGCTTCATCTTGATATTTTTCATATTTATCATTACTTCGCCAATTGTGATATGTATTTGCTATTTTTAGTATATCATTTTGTGTTAACTCTTTTTGTTTTCGGCTAATCATTGTTCCTACTTCTCTAGCATCAATAAATAGAACTTGATTAATGCGATTACGTAGCTTTGAATTACCTTCTTTATTACGTGCTAAAAACCATATGCAAGCAGGAATTTGTGTGTTGTAGAAAAGTTGTGCAGGCAAAGCAACCATACAATCAACTAAATCCGCCTCAATAATTCTTTTACGAATTTCACCTTCAGTTGAAATTTCAGAACTCATACTACCATTAGCTAAAACTATACCCGCTGTACCATATGGAGCTAATTTACTAATAAAATGCTGTAACCAAGCGTAGTTGGCATTTCCAGTTGGGGGAATACCATATTTATACTTATCTGTTTCTTTTTCATTTATTTTATAATCACTAATATTAAACGGTGGATTTGCGAGTATGTAATCAAATTTTACATCTTGGAATTTATCATCAATTAGTGTATCTCCTAATCCAATATTTGCTTCAATTCCCCTAATAGCAAGATTCATTTTAGCTAGTTTATGTGTAGTTGGATTGCTTTCTTGTCCATATATAGAAATTTTGCCAATTTTATATTCATGTGTTTCAATAAATTTTTCACTTTGTACAAACATTCCACCACTTCCGCATGCACCATCATATACACGTTTTTCAGCTTGTGGCTCTAGCATTTCTACAATTAAATTTACAATACTAGCAGGAGTGTAAAACTGCCCGCCTTTTTTACCTTCAGCATCAGCAAATTGACCTAAAAAATACTCAAATACTTTACCTAAAATATCATTACCTTTGCTTGAATTTAAATTAATTGAACCGATTAAATCAACTAATTCGCCTAATTTAGTTTTATCAAGAGCAGGGCGTGCATATTCCTTAGGTAAAACGCCTTTTAATTGTGGATTATCTTGTTCGATTAAATACATAGCTTTGTCAATATCAATTCCAATATCATCAAGTTTTGCCCTAGATTGTAGGTAATCCCAACGTGCAAATTTTGGTATAAAAAATATGCGTTCAGCGGTATATTCATCTTTATCTTCAGGATTTGCTCCTGTTTCTTTTTGCTCTAATAATAATTGCTTATGTCTTTTATCAAATGAATCAGATATATATTTCAGAAAAATTAAACCTAATACCACATGTTTATACTCCGCAGCGTCCATATTACTACGTAGCTTATCTGCAGCTTGCCATAAAGTTTTTTCTAATTGGTTTTGCTCATTTTGATTATTGCTATTTTGTTCTGGAATAGGTAATGACATATTAAGGTTGAATAATATTGAATAAGGTTAATTTTACCCTGATTAATATATTACGTCTAATTTATTATGAATTTATAAAGGTATTATGTATATATGTTATAATCAATCTTTATAATTAATCTACATATAAATTATGGCTGTTTTTTCTGCTCAAGATTTAAGCTTAGCATTTGGCGATGTTGCATTATTGGATATGGCTGAATTTAATATTCAAGCTAATGATAGAATCGGTTTAATTGGCAGAAATGGCACAGGTAAATCATCATTATTAAAAATTGTAGCAGGTGTTATTAAACCTGATGATGGCGATGTGAAGCGTCAAAATGGTTTAACCACAGCTTACGTATCACAGGAAAATCAATTTACAGATGAAAACACAGTTTTTGAAGCTATAGCAAATAATATTGAAAACTATCAATTACTACAGCAATACTACGAATTAGCAGAACATGATTCAGATAATCCAAAATTGGTAACAATTCAAAATACTTTAGATGCACTCAAAATTTGGGAATTACCAACTAAAATCACCAATATAGCAGAACAAATTGGTTTAAATGCAGATATAGTTGTAAAAAATCTATCTGGTGGAGAAAAAAAACGTATTTCAATCGCTACTGCATTGGTACAACAACCTGATGTATTACTACTTGATGAGCCAACTAACCATTTGGATATGCAAGGGATTGCATGGCTTGAGCAAACATTACAAGCATTTAAAGGTGCAATTGTTTTAATTTCACATGATAGATACTTTTTAGATAAAGTATGTAATCGCATAATTGAATTAGACCGAGCAAAACTCACTACATTTGAAGGAAATTTTGCTTACTATCAAGAGAAAAAAGCTGAATTATTACATAATGAAAGTGTAGAAAATGCCAAATTTGATAAATTAATGTCCCAAGAAGAAGTGTGGATACGTAAAGGCGTAGAAGCAAGGCGTACCCGCAGTGTAGCAAGAATCGCAAGACTTGAAGGGATGCGAGATACATATGAAAATCGCCGTGAATATCAAGGAAATATCAAATTAGAAGTAAGCCAAGGCGATAAATCAGGTAAAATAGTTGCAGAATTAAATCATGTAAATAAACATTTTGGCGATAGAAAAATTATTCATGACTTGAACATGACAATTATGCGAGGCGATAAAATTGGTATTATCGGCAATAATGGTATTGGTAAAAGTACATTAGTTAAAATGTTACTCGGCGACATGAAACCAGATGAAGGCAAAGTTAAACTAGGTACAAATATACAAGTTGCTTACTTCGACCAAATGCGTGAACAATTGGACATTAGCAAGACATTATCACATACCATAAGCCCTGGTAGTGATTGGATTGATATTAATGGACGCAAAAAACACGTTTTATCTTATTTAAATGACTTTTTATTTAGTCCAAAACGTGCTGAAAGTCCTGTAAGTAGTTTATCGGGCGGAGAGCGTAACCGTTTACTTTTAGCAAGAATTTTTGCAAGCCCAAGTAATGTTTTAGTTTTAGATGAACCAACCAATGATTTAGATATTCAAACATTAGAATTACTAGAAGATAAGCTCATCGACTATGAAGGTACTGTTTTACTAATTTCACATGATAGATATTTCTTAGATAATATTGTAGATTTTATTATTGCCCCAACAGATAAAGAAGGGGATTGGAAAATGTACATCGGCGGTTATGATGATTGGATTAGGCAAACTAACTATTTAGCCAATACAAAGAATATGCAAAATACGCATAATTCACAACAACCAACAAAAAGTAATCTAAAAGAAAATATTAAAGATACTAATTCCAGCAATAGTAATGATATCAAAAAAAATAGCTATGAAAACCGCTTAAGCTATAATGAAAAACGAGAGCTAGAGCAACTTCCTAAAAAGCTTGAATCATTAGAAAAAGAACAAGAACAAATTAGCCAAATATTAGAAAAATTATATGAAACTGATATGAATGAAGCTAATTTAAAAGCAAACAGGTATGCTCAAATTGAAGAAGAACTAATGCATTTGCTTGAAAGATGGAGCATTTTAGAAGAAAAATCTAAGGTATAATATAGATAAATATATACTATAGATAAATTATTATTTATAGTATACATAATATATTACAAAACATATTAACTATTGAATACTGTGTAAATACTCAACCACTCTTTCCATTTTCATAAAACGAGAACCTTTAATTAGTATAGTATTAAAATTTTGGTATTCTTTAGCCAATAAATCAAATAAATCTTGTATCTTTTCAAATGAATATTTTTCTACATCTGTAGAATTTTCAGCATAAAAAGCTTTACCGATATTTTGAGCTAAACTCCCTAATGTATAAACTGCATTAATTTTATTTTGTTTAGCATATTCACCAATTTCAGTGTGAAATTCTGCACCATTTTCGCCAACTTCTCCCATATCCCCAAGCACTAACAAGGTTTTATGTTCTGGCGTTGTCATTGTTGAAAGCACATCAATTGCAGCCTTTACTGAATCAGGATTAGCATTGTAGGTATCGTTAATTAATAGTATTTCTTTAACATCTTTATTTTCAATATCAATAAATTTTATGCTAGATTTTTGTAGCCTACCTTTAACACCTGTGAAATTTTCTAATCCATGCACAATCACATTAATTGGAACATCAGCACATTTTGCTACAGCAATTGCAGCCAATGCATTTGAAGCATTATGTAAACCAATAGTTTGTAAATTAAACTCTTGATTATCTAAATTAATGTTAAATTTACAACTTACATCAGCATTTAAGCTATGTATATCCGCATCTTTATTAAAACCAAAAGATTTAACCTTAATATTATTTTTATCACATTGCTTTTTCCACTGTGCATAAAATGGACTATCATAAGGCAATACCGCATATTGCAAACGGTTTGTTTCTTCAAGTAAATAGCCATGCTCTATTGCAACCATTTCAACTGTTTGCATAAATTCTTGATGCTCACGTTGTGCATTATTAATAATTGCAATAGTTGGCTGAAGTATTTTTGATAATAAAATTGTTTCCTGTGGGTGGTTCATGCCTAATTCAAATACAGCAAGTTTATGATAGGGTTTTAAGCGTAAAATTGATAAAGGTAAGCCAATATCATTATTCAAATTTCCCTGCGTTGCAATTGCTTGGTCTCGATTCAGATATAACCATTCATTGTACTGAAATGTGCTATAAATCATTTCTTTAACCGTCGTTTTTCCATTACTACCAACCACACCTACAATTGGTATATCAAACTGATTACGCCAATGATTAGCCAATTTTTGCAAAGCTTTTTTTGCATCTGCAACAATCAACTGTGGAATATCTGTGTTTTTTATATGCTTTTCTACAACTACGCCTACAACTTTATTTTTATCTAAAGTATGAATAAAATCATGTGCATCAAAATTATCGCCCTTTAGTGCTATAAACAAGCATTTATCTTCTAATTTTCTACTATCTGTACCTACTGAATTAAAAATTCTACTTTGAGCAAATGCAGATATTTGATTTTGCATAATTTCATGCCCACAATAAAATTCAGCACTTAATATGCGTTGTAGTTGCAAAAGATTTAACATATAGATTTGCCCTTATATTTTATTTCGTTCAATTTTAGTTATATTCTTTATTATTTTGTATAGATATATTTTATATTGAGTATTTTTTCAAATAAATGTTATTACCATCAAAAATAGCATAAGTTCCGCCATCTTCATGCCAATCTGACAATACCATTCTATTATAGTTATCATATGCATATAATGCTGTTTTATGCGTATGTCCATGTATAACTGTATCAAATTTATGCGTTTGATACCATGCTTCTAATTCATTTAAATTAATATCTAATTCTTTATCTTTATATTTATATTCTTGTTTATATTTATGCTTAGTATTTTGCTGAATATTTTTAAGATGTTTACGCATCGATAATTTACGCATATAAATTGCAATGCCATAACGTAGTTTATAAGCTAGAGCTAAAAACAAATTTTGAATAATTTTATTATGTACAATTTTTCGTAATCTTTGATAAGGCTTATCATCTGTACATAATAAATCGCCGTGAGTTAGCAAAACTTTTTTATTATTTATATCTATAAGATATGGGTCTTGTAATAATTTAGCATTTAAATGCTTGCATAAGTCTTCGCCCATTAAAAAATCACGATTACCATGCATAATAAAAACTTTTATATTTTTTGCTGATAATGAAATGATGTAATTAAGGAAATTTTGTATTTCAGGTTGGCTTTTTTGCTCATCTCCAACCCAAACATTAAAGATATCGCCGAGTAAATATAAACTATCTAATTCATTTTCATATAATTTTAGGCAATTAATTATCACTTTGGCAATATTTCCATCTTCAATATTGCCTAAATGAGTATCTGAAATAAAAATGGTGTATTTCATTTGTAGAATTATATAGTTATCTCTTTAAATATAGCATGTAGCTTAAATAGAATAGTTTATCATAGAGGCGGACGTAAAAATTGCAACGCAAATAGTACAAATAGTACAGCTAGCAGCAATTTTAAGGACAACAAATATGTAAATTATTATGGTTTAGATATAAAGTTTAGCAGGTAATCCACCTATAGAACCAGCCCCCATACTTAAAACTACATCACCTTTACAAGCGATTTTTTGTAGAATCTCTTTTAGCTCATCAATTGTATCAACAAATAATGGCTCTACTTTTCCGTAAGAACGTACTGCCCTAGTTAAAGCTCTACCATCTACTGCATTTATTGGTTGTTCGCCTGCACTGTATACTTCAGTTAGGATAATATCATCAGCTTGGCTTAGTACTTTGACAAAATCATCAAAACAATCTCTAGTTCTAGTGTAGCGGTGTGGCTGGAAGGCTAAAATTACTCTATTATTAGGATATGCCCCTCTAACTGCTTGTAGTGTAGCCTTCATTTCTACAGGGTGATGA
This sequence comes from Pseudomonadota bacterium, assembly GCA_046050125.1. Taxonomy (GTDB): domain Bacteria; phylum Pseudomonadota; class Gammaproteobacteria; order Burkholderiales; family Burkholderiaceae; genus JAHFQJ01. The sequence continues at coordinate 10,115 of JBJOQB010000115.1, read as the reverse complement.
CCATAATCATCAATTAGTGTAAATTCTTCTCCATTATTATTTTTACATGTATAGCTTTGGAAACGTCTGCCAACACCTTTAAAATTAGCTAATGCAATAATAATTGATTCATCTTCAACTTCAAGCTCTGTTGCTATCGCTATGGCTGCTAAGGCATTTTGTACATTATGCAAACCTGCTAAATTTAATTTAATATCTAATGAACGATTTTCAGGGCGTAAAACAGTAAAATGCATTTGAGTGCCATGAGCTTCTACATTAATTGCTCGGTATTTTGCTTGCTCTGTCATGCCATAAGTAACAATTGGGCGAGAAATTAAAGGTAAAATATCATGTACATTTTCATCATCAATACACGCAATAAACTGCCCATAAAATGGCATATTATGTGCGAAATCCACAAATGCTTGCTTTAGTTTTTGTAGGCTATGGTCATATGTAGACATATGGTCTTCATCAATATTTGTAACAACTTCCATAACAGGAAGTAATTTTAAAAATGATGCATCTGATTCATCAGCTTCAGCAACTAAAAATTCTCCTGAACCCAGTTGTGCATTTACTCCTGCAGCGTTTAATTTTCCGCCAATTACAAAAGTTGGGTCAATTCCGCCTTGAGCTAAAACACTTGTAACTAAACTTGTTGTTGTTGTTTTGCCATGAGTTCCAGCAATTGCGATACCCTTTTTAAAACGCATTAATTCGGCTAACATTAAAGCACGAGGCACGATTGGAATATTTTTCTGTTGGGCGATAATTACTTCTGGATTACTGTGGTCAATTGCACTTGATGTTACTAAAACTTGAGCATCTTTTACATTTTCAGCTTTATGCCCGATGCATATACGCATGCCAAGTTCTTGCAATCTTTGTGTAACACTGCTTGATTGAATATCTGAACCACTTACGCTATAACCCAAATTATGCAACAATTCAGCAATTCCACTCATACCTGCACCACCAATACCCACAAAATGTAACTTGCTAATTGTATGCTTCATAATTATCTATTACCTTTAAAAATACTAATATTATTCTGAAGACGTGATTATAACATACTAAATATTAATGAATATATTAAATAGACCAAAATACTAAACTAAGCTTACTATTTAATCAAACCAATTTGCACAAACGGAACACTATCTGCATATGAAAATTCTTTTCTAAATGTATCAACTATTTTTTGCTTATGCCTTTCTCCAGTTGGTTTAAATGTGCCACTTTCATCTTTTAGCAAAGTTAATTTTAGTATGCCAAACTCATTTAAATCAAAATAAGCTTTGCCACAAGCAACTATACTTTCATATTTACCCTCACTAACATCTTGAGACATAGATAAATGTAGATGCGATGAATAAGCTACATTACACTTATTTAATTTATCTTTACTATTGTAATTTTCATCAGATTTGTTATCTCTAGTTAGCCTTAATTCGCTAAAAATAGTAATTATAAAATTATAATCCCCAACTAATTTTTCTTGCTTAATTGTTTTTAAATCGATTGGTTGAGATATCTTTAAACTATGACTACTATCATTACAATCAAGTAACCTTGGTAAAACTTTAAGAAGTGCCATAAATAATTAATTAAAATACATATCAACAATATTGATATATTATATATTATATTTTATACATTACTAGTTTTTTCTAGCTTATATCTCATTTATATTATAAAATTTATGCAAGTGCAAACTCAGTCTAAAATTATGCTTTCACTTATACTAATATTACTAGCTATTGTTACGCAATGGTTTTACCCTAAATTATCCAATATACAAAACAAGTTTTTGAATATAATTGATGATACAGTTGATAAAACACGTTTAGCTATCCACAAAAATGCAAAATTAAGAAAATCAACATATAAAATTCCTCGTTGGTTTTTTATAATAATCTTATGGGGCATTTTACTAATTATTTATACCATAGTTAATTATTATGCTGAATTATTATCACATATATTATTTTATGGCATCTGTATATTATGTATAAATATGCCAATTTCTGCACCATGGAAAAGCCAATTTACAGCACAAACTATTTATAAAAAATGGATTGAATTATTTAGTATTAGTGGTAATGAAATGGCAAGTGAGCAAGCTCAATCAAATGCTATGAGCATAGCAAATTTTGAAGAATGCGGACAAAGCATGCTTGCGATGTGGTGTTATTATTTTATATTACCTTTGCTATTTTTGAGCTTACCTAATGGCGATTTTATTTGCTTAACTTGGTTAATTATTAAACATGTATGTTTGCAATTGAAAAATATTTATCTAATTTATTTAATTGAATGGATTCCACGTCATATTATTTTATTAATTAGTGCAATTTTAGGCAATTTTGAATCTTGTATTAGCAATGCAAGACAAGAAAAGAAAATGCAAAGAAGCATTCAAGATATTTCAGAACAAGATAGCGAAAGTTGGTTATGGTGTGGAGTTAAAGGAGCAATTAATATTGATATTATTAATTCTGACTACCATTACCAACAATTTTTAGCATTTTTATCAAAAATGGTGTTGGCTGTTATTGTACTATATTTATTTACTTGCTTTATATAAAAATATGTATGCCTAGTTTTATGACAAAGCATTTTAATTTAGTTATAATTTATTATATATAGCTATAAAAAATCAAGAATTTCATCATAAAACTACATATGAGCAATACAGCAAATCAAGGTAATAAACCCAATTCTATTTCCTATTTTATATATTATCCTTTCACACTCTTTTTAATATATATTTATATATATATAGTAGATTATGTCAGCGGAATTTTAAATATCCTTCAATATGGTTTACTACCATGGAATATTGATAGTAGCGAAAAAAGCCTATACAAATTTAGTAATTATGTTTTAACTTGGTGGCATGGTAATATACCAAATGATTTAAATAAACAAATTACATGGCTATACTTTAAAGGGCTAGCATTTTCTTTAATTGGTGTTTCAATCATCTTATTAGCTTTATATTTATATTTAAAAGCATATTTCTTTAATTCAAATCAAATCAAAAAATCGCATGGTGATGCAAAATTTGCAGATGTTTTAGATATTATAAATGCAGGATTACTACCCAAAAATGCAAATAAAACCATTGCTGACAAATTAATGAATCAAGCATTTAAGCCAAGTATTTTACTGGGTAAATTTAATGATAAATTTTTAGAGTTCCGTGATGCAAAATTTGTAGCTTTAGCCGCTCCAACAAGGGCAGGTAAAGGGGTTGGTATAGTAATTCCTAATCTTTTACATTGGCAATCAAGCGTTGTATGTTTAGATATAAAAGGAGAGAATTTTGATAAAACATCGGGTTATCGCTCAACTTTTACAAAGGTGTATAAATTTGACCCATTTAGCTTAGAAACACATAAATTCAATCCACTAAGCACGGTAAGCCGAGACCCTTACAAAACCATTAGCGATATTCAAACTATTGCAAGAATTTTATGGCCAATAAACGATAAAGACCCCATATGGAATGATAGTAGTTGTAATTTATTTCAAGGTTTAGTTTTATATTTATTAGATAATGAAAAATATGTTGATAATCAAGTAACAATGGCGAACGTATTTCAGCTAGCAAATGATATTGGTACATTTAATTTAGAAATATGGAATAAGTTTGTAAACATGAACCAAATAGAATTATCAACTAAAACACAAACTGCTTTAAGTAGTTACTTTAGCCTACCACAAGAAACAAGAACATCTGTTTTAGGTACTTTTCTCGCACAAATGCAGGTTTTTAGTAACCCTACTGTAGAATTTGCAACGAGTGGAGATGATTTTAAATTAGAAGATATTCGTAAGGAGAAAATAAGTATTTATGTTTGTATTGCTCCAAATCGATTATCCCAAGCATCAAAATTATTAAATATATTTTTCTCTCAACTAATTCAATTAAATACAGAAGAATTACCTGAACAAAATGCAGAATTAATTGAAACAGCATTGATTTTACTTGATGAATTTACAGCATTAGGCAAGGTAGATATTATCGAAAAAGCAATTAGTTACATAGCTGGATACAATTTACGCTTACTATTGATTTATCAAAGCCAAAGCCAATTATCCTCAGTATATGGCGAAGATTCAGCTCGTAATATTGTAACAAACTGCGGTTGTCAAATTTTGTTTGCTCCAAGAGAACAAAAAGATGCCGAAGAGTACAGCAAAATTTTAGGTAATACAACAATTAACATAGAAAATTATAGTTACAACCGAGGTGGAAAAGACCAAAGTGGTAAAAATATATCAATTAATCAGCAAGAAAGAGCTTTAATGTTACCACAAGAAATTAAAGAAATGGGCAAAGATGTTGAAATTATTATTTTAGAAGATTGTAAACCAATTAAAGCCAATAAAATTAAATATTATGAAGATAGTACTTTTATATCTAGAATTTATAAGGCTTTTTATGTAAAAGTATAAAATAGTACATATTAATTATGTATTCTGTTATTCTACACTAGGTATATCTTTGGTATTACTAATATATATTTTTTTCGCTAATTCTGGTTGATATTTAGCAAAAACAGGCATTAATTCAGGCATTTTCTGCTCTAATGCTTTGATTCTATTTTTACCTATTGGGTGAGTTGATATCCATTGAGGAGTCTTATTCGCACCTGCAACTTTTATCATTTTTTGCCATAATACAATACTTGCTCTAGGGTCATATCCTGCCTTGGTAGATATGTTTAAACCAACTATATCTGCATCTGTTTCATCATCACGAGAAAATTTTAAGCTTAATAATCCAGCCCCAGCTTTAATTGCTAACTGACCAATATCACCTAATCCTAACATATTACTAATTAATCCAGCTCCAAGATTTGTGAGTTGCTGTTTTGCCATTTGCTCTCGTGCATGTTCTTGCAGTGCATGAGAAATTTCATGCCCCATGATTACAGCTAATTCTGCATCAGTTAGATTAAGCTTATCAATTATACCTGTATAAACTGCAATTTTTCCGCTTGGCATGCAAAAAGCATTAGTTTGGTCATCTTTTATAACATTTACTTCCCATTTCCAATTTTTAGCTCTAGGATTTACAGTGCCAATATGTTTAATTAGATTATTGCTAATATTATTTACTCGGATATAAACTGGGCTATTTATATCTAATAAATTTCCTTTTTGCTTAGCTTGAGCAATAACTTCACTATATTGTTTTGTACCCACAGCCTCAACTTGTTCAGCAGAAACGATATGTCTTAAGCTAGATGGGCTATTTTGTGCATATATATTACTACTAGTAAAAACAGATGTAGCAAATACAGCTAAGTATAAAGCAGAAAATATAAATTTATATTTTATATAATGTATCATGATTTAAATTTAATAAAATATACCTTAACTAAATAATATTTATTAAATAGCTAAAGCATATATAAATTGTTATGGTAACTCTGATTGTATTTCTTCTTTTGGTGCAATAGTAGCTACTAAATTTTTTAATGATTGTGGCTGACCGCTCATTAATGCTCGGTAGTAAACAGTATTTGACAACACATTTTTAACATAATCTCTTGTTTCAGCAAATGGTATACTTTCTGCATAAGCAGCACCATCAATTTGTTGCGTTAACATTGCACGCCATTTTTTAGGTCGACTTGGTCCTGCATTGTAAGCAGCAGCAGCCATACCATAATGATAATCTAAATCAGCCAATACCATGCCAATGTAAGCTGCTCCAAGAATTGTATTTACGTTTATATCTGCTAATTTATCTCGTGCTTCAGCTTTTGATTTTGGCCATGGCATACCAAGCTTTTGTGCAACCCAAGCACCTGTAGCAGGCATTACCTGCATTAAACCTGATGCACCAACACCAGATTTTGCACTTTTGATAAATCTTGATTCTTGTCTAGTTAAACCATAAACAAACGCTAAATCTACTTTTGCTTTATCCGCTGCTGAATGTAGCACATCTATCATTGGTGTTGGATAACGCAAATTAAAGTTATGTTGTTCTTTGGTTTTATCTGCTGAATAAATTGCTCTATCCATCATGTCCAATTTTACACCAATTTCAGCCATAGCGATTAATTCTTTATCGCTCATAAATCTAGTTTCCCAATTCCATTCACGACGCCCCTCATCACGCATATTCATATCAAAAAATCTTTTTGACTGCTGTATGCCTTTTCTATGTGATATTTTTGCTACTTCTTCTTGGGTTACAATTACAGGCGGAGTAAGAGTAATTAATTTACCTAACTCTTCCACTGCTAATTGACCATAGAAATCAGTTTTTTGTGCTACTTCTGTAAATATTCTATTTGCTCCACCTCTATCCCCTCTTTCAGCATATGAACGAGCTAACCAGTAATCCCAAACTGTTGATAAGTAACCTGTTGTATTATCTCGTTTTCTAACAAAATTTGGCATTTCTTCAATGTAAGTTTTAACTAAAGCCCAATTATTTGTTCTAAGTGCCATGCGTACACGCCACTCAAATGATAATGGAGATAAAACTTTAACATTTGCAGGTGTTAATCTAGCACTCATATTGTAAAATTCTAAAGCATCTGGCGATAGATTTTGTGCAGCAGCATAGGCAATTGTACCCCATACCATTGCTTGTTCAACTTCGCCCATACCATACTTAAAACGCTCAAAATCTAGCACTGCCTTTCTGTAATCCCTCTGTGCTGTTTCAACTAACCTAATTAAGCTATCATCTGTAGCTTGTATGATTGAATATATTTGTCGAGCTAATGTACCTTGTTTTTTCTCTGTAGCAATTACGGCATATAATTTTAAATCAGTTTGAGTTAATTGCTTTTTCTGATATAGCAAATCAATTAATTGTACACAACCGACACCATACTTTTTAGTATCAGCTAAAACTTCCTTAGCTTGCTCTCCTACGTCTTTTCCTGCACTAATTTGTGCAATTAAGTTATAACAAGCTAGTTGAGTATCGTCTTTTAAAACAAATTTTGGATACTCTAATAAAAAATTATCCCAATCGCCTTTTTTACCCATAGCCAATAGCCAGTCATTTCTCATTCTATCTGCTATAGCTTCGCCAGTATATTTAATTAAGAACTGCCTAATTTCAGCATCAGGAAAATCTGTCCTTGGTACACCATTTCTGTCCATAATTAATGGGTAAAGTCTGTAATAATCAACATATGAAGGAATATCATAATTACTTAATTCTAAAGATAATGCCCTAGTTGCATCAATATCCCCTCTTTTTGAAGCCGCTTTTAATGCAAGAAATTTGCCATCTAATGCTGAATTAAAGCCCAGTGGTAAACTCATCTCTGACGTATCTGGAGTGCTTCCTGTAGTATTTATATCCATTTGTGCACTAACTGTAGTCATAGCTAGGCATATTACAATGTTTATACTATATTCTGATAATTGAGCAAAGCTAATTTTTTTGAATAATTGAGGTATATTTTTAAAGCGTGTTAATATATTAGATGTTTTTTTCATAATGTATACCTATCTATATGCATAAATCGCACAAATCTGAATTGAGAAAACTTATACTATCTAGCAGACAACACAATATCCACATAGATAATTTAATTAATCAGCAACTATTATTATTATTTCAAGAATTAAAACCAACCGCCATTACGGCTTACATATCAATTAAGAACGAAGTAAATATTTTACCTGCTATTCAATATTGTTGGCAACAGGGCATAGCAGTGTATGTACCTAGTGTAGTAGGCAAAAAACAACCACTAATTTTTAAACTATGGAACCCAGATAATAAATTGGTTCACGGTGTGTATGGTACAATAGAACCAGACAACAATGCAAATACTATCAATATTAATGATATGATGAATATTGATATTATGCTAGTCCCTAGTGTGGGTGTTTTTATAGAAAAAAGTTCCATATATCGCCTTGGCTATGGTGGTGGATTTTATGATATGACGATTGCTGGTGCTAAGGGGTGTAAATCTAAATTTAAAACAGTAGCAATCTTACATAATGACTATGTATTTTGTGATGAGCTTACGACATTAAATAAATATCAACAAAAGTATCAAGGATTGTGCGGAGAAATTTGTGAGAATGAAATTGTAGAAAGTCATGATGTAACATTTGATATGTTAGTTACGCCAAGCTTTATTATCAGATAAATATATAATAATTAAATATAAAAATATTGCCTGCAAATCTACACATATTACCATTTATTTTGATAAATAATTTATGTGCAGATAAGCAATTAACACTTTAAAACTTCAACATTAAATTACTTTTTAGCAACTTTTGTCGTTTTAGTAGTAACTTTTGTTGTTTTTGCTTCTTCTTTTGCTACAGCTACCTTTGTAGTTTTTGCAGGTTTTACAGTTTTTTCAACTTCAACTTTTGTTTCCTTAACTTCTTTAGTTTTGGCTGGAGTTGCTTTTGCTTTTTTATCTGCAGCTGTACTTAGTAATCTAGGAACAGCAGGAACATTTACAATATGGTCGCCTGTTTTAGATGTTAAGTAACTAATTAACACATCTAAATGCATAGCTTTCATAACATCATACTCATCTTTACTCATTAATTCTTTGCCTGTAACAGCTGAAAGAGTAAATCTGTTAGATAAAATATAGTAACCTAATGCAGAAATAGTTAAATAAAATCTAACTGCATCAATATTTTCTCTAAATACGCCAGATTTTGCACCAGATATTAAGATTTTTTCAATAGCTTGAATAAAAGGTAAAATGAAGTTACCTAAAGCATCGGATTGTTTAATATGTTTAGCTTCGTGCAAATTTTCGCTATTAAGTAAACGAATAAACTCAGGGTGATGATAGTAGTAATCCCACATAAAGCTAGCTAAAATACGCATTGATTCAACTGGCTTACTTTCATCTAAATGTAATTCTTTTTCAGCTTCGTTATAACGTAAAAATACTTCTTCTAACACAGCTAAAAATAAACCCTGTTTGCTACCATAGTAGTAGTAGAGCATTCTTTCATTAGTTTTTGCAGCCGAAGCAATTTTATCTACCCTTGCACCACCAAAGCCCAATTTAGAAAAATCTTTAATTGATGCTTCCATAATGCGACGACGTGTACCTTCTGGGTCTCGTCTTTTTTTGCTCACAACTTTTTCTTTTTTTACCTTCTGAACCATTGTATAACTCCTAACACAAACGTAACAACAGATTTTAAGTGGGTTTTAAATATTTACTTTCATTTATTTTAAAATATTTTAACATATAATATTTATTAGATAAAGATTATTCCGTATATAATTTCAGAGGGTTTCTACTGATATATGTATTAATTTTTTAAAACAATGAAATGGAAATATCAAATATTAATTTGCATTCGACTATATAAATTGAACAAAGTTCATTTTTAAATTAAGCTAATATTTAAATTATTTTTATTCCATACTTAATAAATATTACTAATTGATAAAACCATATACACAAACACTTTGTGAATTATAAGTATTTTTCAATAAAATGCAAGTTTGAACCTTTGAAAAAAAGTATATACTAATTATATATACTCAAAATATGAAAGGATTTAAAATGAGTTGTTGTGTAAAAACAGTTTCTACGACTAGTGTAAATAATTCTAGTCAAACCACGCCTGAAGCAAGCTTATCAGATTTAATGACGCAACTAAATGATGCATCTAGTTCTGGCACTTTAGGGCAAAATGGCGATTTTTTAAATTCTTGGTTTTCTAAGCTTGGGACTAATTTAGGCGTAGATTTCTCAAAAAATCAAAATTTTGATTTTAATTCAATTGTAAATGGTGCAACTAGTCAGCCTACTAATGTTGATTTAGATGCTATGTTGTTAAATATTAATAATACAGTTGGAGACCAAGCGGTTACAGATTGGATGAAAGGTTCAAATGCAAAAAATCTTGATGAATTGTTAGGTGGTTTGGTTAATGGAGGGGGAACAAGCACAGGAAATACGGGCAATATTACAATTACAAATGATAGTAATGTAAATAGCTTACTAGCTACACTTGTTTTATTCGAGAGTGTTATCTAAAGAGAGCTGAGCATAAGATAGTCTGAAATTTGTTAAATTCATCAGGTTTATTAATGTTAACCCATAACTTCATGCTTAGTTCTACCATTTGTTCTGAACGAG
>JBJOQB010000114.1:0-9106 GCA_046050125.1 Pseudomonadota bacterium | reverse complement strand
GACTAGCTAATTTGTTTTTTCACTCAAAATACTCTAAAAACCATGCTTTTTATTCGTGTTTTTCGTGTTGCCTTATATCCCCGCCCTGAAGGACGAGGTTTTACGGCAAGTTTGATAAACTTAAATATTAATGAGGAGTTCCCCTACGTCCTTTTTCAGCTACATATTTATAAAATGATTTACACTCATCTAAAGCTTGGGCATTTGATAGTGCTGATTCAATTCCGTCAGCACCTTTAATTTTTGAATTAGGGTAATTTAAATCTTCAATTTTTAATAATGAAAATTCTTGTTCAGCTTCTAAAAAAATTAAAAATGCTTGCTCTGTACATAAAAAAGAAGTTACACTTGGTTTTTCTTGTGATTTTGCATATTCCTTAAAAGCATCGTTTAATTTATCATAATATGTAAAATTGACATTACCAACAGGTACAGGTCTTGGGGCTAAAGCTTTGCGATTAAAACCACCATTATCAGTTAATCGATATAGAATGTTACCTATTTTATATTGTCCATCGTCAATTTGCATATAAAACACTTCATTTACATTACCCAAAGTCATAATTCCTGAGCATTGAGCACATGATTCTAATGAAGTATATAATGTTACCCCTTGCAGTAATTGACTGTAAGTATTGCTGTTTGTATTTTCTACTTTGCTTTTATTATCCATATTCCATGAATCGCTGATTTGGTCTAAAGAGAATAATCTTTTGAGTAATCTAGCCTCGGCATGCTCAACTGAGCTATTAAATATTTCATTATGATTAAAATCAAAATCCATAATGTATCCATCTTTATCAACCGCAAATGCTGCAATGTTATGCCCTAAATAATCATTTTTTAGGAATTTTCCTCTTTTTACTATATTGGCATCTGTTGATAGCAAAGGATTATTGCCATAATCTTTATCTGGATTTGGTTTTATACTACTTGGTATATTTCTTTTATTGCTATTCCAGTTATATGCAACAATTGACATTAATAGTAATGCATATATTCTATGGCGTTCCTTTTCTGCATCACTCATTTCTCGAGGAGAATCAGCTACTAAATCTGCTACAGGTTTTAATAAATATTCATCAAGTTTGCTCATTGTTTACCTTTTATATTATTATTTTAAGATTTTAAATACGCTTTTTGAGTATATGATATATTTCTACTTATGCAATTTTATAATTAAATTAATCCATATATTACTTTTATTTACGACATGCATTCATTGGTAGTTGAAATAAATATAAAATATAAAACTAAAATTTATATATTACATAACTAAACTATTTTAATTCAGATATATCTTTCCACATATTTAATGCATAATTTCTAATGATTGTATGATAATGATTATTAGACAGCAAAAACTCATCATGTCCGTGAGGAGCTTCAATTTCAGCATAGCTTACTTGCTTTTTATTATCAATCAATGCTTTTACAATTTCCCTGCTACAATTTACATCAAATCGCCAATCTGTAGTGAAGCTTACAAGTAAAAATTTGCACAGAACTTGTGATAAGGCATGCTTTAAAGTTTTAGAATCCCCACCATATTTTTTTGCAGGGTCAAAGTAATCAAGTGCCTTTGTAATTAAAAGGTAAGTGTTAGCATCAAAATACTTTGCAAATTTTTGAGCTTGATACCTTAAATAGCTTTCTACCTCAAATTCAGCCTCAAAAGAATATTGGTAATCATCAAATTTTAATTCACGCCCGAATTTTTCGGCCATATCTTGATTAGATAAATAAGTAATATGCCCTAACATTCTTGCTAATTTTAAGCCTTGAGTTGGGTTTGTATTATAATGATAATAATCCCCATTATAATAATGTGGGTCAGTTAATATAGCTTGGCGTGCTATTTCATTAAATGCAATATTTTGAGCAGATAATTTAGATGTAGAGGCAATAATTATGCAATTATCTAAACGATTTGGATACTGCAAAGCCCAAGATAAGGCTTGCATTCCGCCCAAGCTACCGCCCATGACAGCACATAATTTATCGATACCCAAGTAATCAACTACACGTGCTTGGGCATTTACCCAATCTTCAACCGTAAGTAGTGGAAAATCAGCACCATAAGGTTTATCTGTTTGTAGATTGATGCTTTTAGGACCAGTTGAACCAAAGCAAGAGCCTAAATTATTAATACCAATAACAAAAAATTTATTGGTATCGATAGGTTTATTTGGCCCTATCATATTATCCCACCAACCTGTATTATTACTATCATTTTCATAGTAACCAGCTACATGATGAGATGCATTTAAGGCATGGCAAATTAGAATAGCATTACTCTTTTGAGCATTTAGTTTGCCGTATGTTTCAACCATTAAGTTATAATTATTAATGGTTTGACCACTTTGTAAGGATAAAGGAGAATTAAACTCAACTTCAAATGGATATACAACACCAACAGAATTTGATGGATTTAAAGCATTTTTATCTGTGGATTTAATTGTAATTTCAGGTACTTTGTTCATAGTTCCTCTAATAATAAAATTATAGAAGATACAAACTAATGTGCTAAGTAATTATGATATATGTATTTGTTATGTATAAAAGCAAAAGTTTAATTAACTTAAAATTTAGTTTAGTATATAAAATCCATTTTAAGCTCTATTAAATATAGTATACTTATACAATAAGTATAACTCTGTAGTATGCACTTAACTTTTTAGCCGTATTTTCTTAAACGCCCGCAAGCTGGTACAAATCGGCGTTTTAATCATTGTAACAATTATCAATTTATAGTGCAATATTTATTTAATTGGTTTACAAAATGCTTTTTTAATATAATTTATCAGGCTATTATATGAATTGCTATTTTTTCTAAACAAATCTAATTGCTAGGTAAAAATACAAAAATACACACTAAAGTAGGAACTAAAGCATACAATAATAATAAAGATGGTTTAATTATATTTGCTTTAAAATTAGACTGTAAAATACTTGCTCCAATTGGGTTAGGGGCGTTTGCAATCACAGTTAAACCACCACCAGAAATAGCACCTGCAACAATTGAATACTTAAAATCTTCACTTAATCCACTGACTAAAGACGCTAAGTAAGTAATTGCAGCATTATCTGTTACTGCTGTTAAAACACTTGCACCAAAGAAAATTTGCATACTAGTCATATTCAGTAATAAAGGCTGTAGCCACCATGCTTGCTGACCACCAATAATTACTAAGCTAGCTAAAAATCCAAATACCATAATGCTTTGATTAATCATCATTGGTTTAGGGCAATCTTTATACACATTAATAAAGGCTATAAATCCTAGTAAAATTAATGCCAGTGCAATTAAATTATGAGCAAAAATTATGACACAAGATAATATAATTATATGAATAAGAATAATATTTTTATGTATTTTATCTTCTTTTTTTATGCTTGAATGTTCTAATTGTTGTTTTGCTAGATTATTATAAAATAAACCAATTGCAATAAACGTATTAATTAATACAGCTAAAATTGCTTTGAGTCCAAACGTATCAAATATATAAAATGTATTCCAATTCCATGCATGTGCTACCATTAAAATTGGGGGAGCAGCAAATGAGGTTAAAGCACCGCCAATTGAAATATTGACGAATAAAACTGCCAAGCTAGTGTACTTAAAACTTTGAGATAAATTTTTAGAAAAAAAGTGTTGATTTAGCATTAATGCAGATATTGTCATTGCTGCAGGCTCACTAATTAATGAACCTAATATGGGTATTAAAGCTAAACAAATAAAATAAAGGCTAATGCCCTTGGCTAATTTTATAACTTTGTATAGATAATTAGAAACATATGCAGATACTATATTAGTAACGTACATAATTGGTTTTGTACCTGTAACTAACATTAGAATTAGCACAAAAAATGGCTCGATAAATCTTAAACCATGAATATAAGATAAGGTACTTTTAAAACCTTCGTTAACTAACATAAATAAAATTAATACAATTGCCCACAGCACAAATATTAGCTCTACTTCGCTTAGAACATGAAATAATTTATATTTGTATTTATTAGAGTGGTTTATATTAATATTATTTTCATATTTATGAGCTAGCTTTTTAAAAAATCCAGCACAAAAAGTATGAACAATAGCAATTATAAATATGATACTACTTGTAAATTGCAGAAGTGTATATGATATTGGTGTCATGCTGTAAATATTTCATTTATTTCACTAATATTATATATTATTAAATCAGCATTCCAAGATTTCACATCACTACTATCGCCTAAATAGCCATAAGCAGCAGCAATACTTGTCATATTTGCAGCTCTTGCAGCTTTAGTATCACGTATATCATCGCCTAAATACCAAATATGTGCATCACTTGGGATATTTAACTGCTCACAAGCATATAGCATAGGTGCAGAATGTGGCTTTGGATATGGCGTTGTATCTCCACAAACAATTACATGTGGCATTGGCATACCATATTTTTGCTTTAATTCTTCAATAAGAGGAAAAGTTAATTTGGTAGATTTATTTGTAACAATTCCCCATGGCATATTATTCTTTTCTAAAATATTTAATAATTCGATAACGCCTTTAAATAACACAGTATCTTCACAAATATTACTTCGATAAATATCTAAAAATTCTAATTGATAAGCCTTAAAATCATCTTGTGTAGGATTAATCCCAAAACCTGCCCATAATAAACCCGCAGCACCTTGTGAAGCAAAATTACGCAAATACTCCGAAGGCATCGCCTCCAAATTTCTTTTTTGACGCATTTTATTAATTGCAGATGTTAAGTCAAAAGCTGTATCTGCTAATGTTCCATCTAAATCAAATAAAATTGCTTTAGGTTTTGGAAGATTGTGTATATTATTATAATTATTAATTATCATTAAAGTATATAGTGCTATATTTTAGATATTTAGATATTATCATAATTTTTATATTGATATCAATTCGTTTTATAAATTTATAGGTATACCTGTTTTACTATCATAAATACTCAGTGTTTTCCCTGTGAGGTACATAACATAACCTAGCCCATCCTTTAAAGTCGGTGATTTTGTTGTATTAAAAATATTTTTATATATTATCTTTAATTTTGGTTTTATATCAGTATCTACAAAATCCATATATTCTTTTAATATCTCTTTTTGTTTTGCATTTCTTTCAAAATATGGTAGTTTTTTAGATGCATGAATTTCATCATTTAATTGTCGATTTAATCCATCTAATTTCTCATTTAGTTTATTAAGTACTTCTAGGCTTTCTTTCTGTTTTTTTGCACTAGATTTTTGAATAAAAGTAGATAAATAACTTAAAAAAGCTTTTATATCTGTATATACAAAGTATAATTCTGTTTGTTCAAATAATTTTAGTTGATATAATTTAGTTTGAAGAAAATTTTTATCAACTAATATTCCTTCTAAATTTGCTTCTTGAGATAAAATGCATATTTCACCATCAATTGTTTTATTTGCAAATTCTATACCTGAATTACTTGATGATGATAATCTTAAACTTATGCCATTTAAAGAATATGATCGAAATGCTCCAAAATTAAAATCACAAACTATGTTTTGATTAAATGTAGATAATGGAGCAACACTTGCATAAATGAATCCATCATATCCTACTTCAGAATTGATAGTTTCTTGAGCTAAATTAAATCTTTGTTTTGCATCTTTAGATGATAGAAGTCCAAAGTAAAGAATTGAAAATAACTTGGGTACATCATGACCTTTTATACCATGATAAACATAGCTTGTATCATAAAAACAAGAATGTGGATGTGCCTTAGTGGATAAATTTTTTAAATAAAATTGATTGCTTGTGTTTGAACTATTTCTACTTCCAGTAATAGGAAAAATACGGTAGTCCTGTAGTCCTGTAGTCCTGTAGTCCTGTAGTCCTGTAGAGGCATATTAATTAAATATAAAATTAAGATAATACAATTATAATTCAAAAATACACAATTTAAAATACTTATTTATCCTAATTATTGCATAAATGGCCCCCATGTAGGCTGTTTAATTCTTGCATATGGTAATGATAAAATATAAGAACCACCACCCTCAACAGGACTTGCAACTAAACTATTTTTACCCTTAACTTTAGTGGCATATATGATGTAATCGCCATTGGCAGCAAAGCTTGGATTTTCATCAGCTGTAGTTTCTGAAATGCTATACACATTATTATTTGATAAATTTTGAATATGTACTTTAAAGCCATTTCCTTTGTTAATGTAGGCTAAATGCTCTCCATCAGGAGAAATTCTTGGCGATGTATTATGTATACCTTTAAAGGTTATGCGTTTTGCTGTTTCTGCTTCCTCGCCATCTTTTGACATTTTGTATATTTGTGGCTCTCCCCCTCTATCACTCGTGAAGTAAATAGCTTGACCATCATGACTAAATTGTGGTTCAGTGTCAATTATTCCATCTCTAGAATTAGTTAAACGAGTTAAATTTCCACCATTTGAATTGATTTTATAAATTTGCGTGTTTCCACTGATAGATAATGCTAAAACTAATTCTTTACCATCAGGAGACCATGACGGTGCACTATTATTACCTGCATAGTTTGATAATACTCTACGTTTACCACTAGCAAGATGATGAATATATACAACTGGTTTTCTATCCTCAAATGAAACATAAGCCACTTCTCTGCCTGTTGGAGACCATGCAATTGATATAATTGGCTCTTTACTTTGTAATGCAACATTCGCATTTGTACCATCAGAATCTGAAATCATTAGCATATAGGTGCGATTTTTTTCTACAACATATGATAATCTTGTGGAAAATGCACCTCGTTTTTTAAATATTATTTCATATACAAAGTCTGAAATTCTATGAGCTATGCCTGATTCACTGCTAGAATTAAGCTGAATTGCACCTAATGACTTTCCTTCTTTAAGCAAATTAACGGTAACAGAATATAAATGACCATTTTTACTCACTTGATTAGTGAGTACATATTCACTTTTAGTTTGATTATTTGATTGCACATTTTGAATGGCTAACTTACCACTTCTTGCGAAATCGCTTCCCAAAGTTTGTAAAATATTACCATCTAAACCAATAACATCAATACCTATTCTTGAATTATTCTGCCAATTAATATCAATTGTAAATCCGTCATTTTGTTTTGCTAAAGTTTGATTAGCTTGATTATTTTGAGTTTGTGCATTAACTACAAAGCCTTGACCTAACAAACCCAAAACAATAAGGGATTTTACAAAGTATGAATAACTCTTTTTTATATTTTTTAACATGATTTATGAATATCCGAATTTTAGTTATGTATTTTACTAACTTGTTCTTTTATATATTTAATTGCCATTTTTTCTAGCTGGCTTACTCTTTCAATTGAAATCTTCCATTTACTTGCAAATTCTTTAAATGGAGTTTTTTCTTCATTAGGATTAAGCCATCGTTGTTGAATGATATCATGCATACGCTCATCTTTAGACTTAAGATTTTCAATTATGCTATGAATTTTTTCGTACTGCTGTGCTTTTTGCTGAGTAACTAATGCTTGGTATGGTTCATATCGTTCATCGCTTAAAGTATTTACTAAGCTAGTTTCGCTATCCTCATTGTATTGTTCATCTAGGCTTGCATCTGATTGTACAAGGCGTGATTGCATTTCTATTACTTCATGGTTTTTCACATCAAGTTGTTTTGCAATTTTATCAATATGTTCTAAGCTTAAAGAACTATCTTTAGGCAATAAAGAACGTAATTTAAAAAATAATTTACGTTGAGCTTTAGTCGTAGCAATTTTAACCATACGCCAATTTTTTAGGATATAGTCGTGTATTTCTGCTTTAATCCAATGTGTTGCGTAAGTTACTAATCTAACATTAAAACTTGGGTCAAATTTTCTTACTGCTTTCATTAATCCGATATTACCTTCTTGGATAAGGTCAGCATGTGCAATACCATAACCAAAGTACTGCCTTGCAATACTTACTACAACACGTAAATGCGACATTACTAGCATTTTAGCTGCATTTGTATCTTTTTCAATATGCCATGCTCTGGTTAATTTTTGCTCTTCTTCTAAGCTTAGCATTGGCATCGCATTTACACTTTGAATATACTGTTCAATGCTCCCAGCATTTATATTCATTAATGCATGCATGGTTTAATCCTTTTTATAAAAAATATAGAATTTAATCATTAGATGTGTATATTCTAGCATAGTTTCATGAGGAAAAAAATTGAGTATGTTTTTGTTAATTTTTTAAATTTGTTCCCTCATTCTAATTGTCATATTTATTCTTGGGCTATCTCCTGAAGGTGCTTGATGATGTAAAAATTTGTCCTCTAAGTTTTTTTGCACATCTGGATTGCTAAACTTATTATCTCCTAAAAATAAAATTGCATTATTTTCTGGTACTTCTTCTAAATTGCTAGAAATATCTAATTCACTATCTTCTTTTAAATCATAGCCATAATGAACCATTTCATTTGTATGTGGGTGCTTCATGAATGATGGCTCAAATTCGGAATTATGCTTTATCGGTAAATATTGAGTTCTTGGCATTTTTGCTGATTTTGGTGATGTTGTAAATGAGAAAATAAAATTATATTTACTATCAACATGCATCGTACTCGCAATGGTGTTCAACTGGAAATGAGAATTAGCATTAAGTGGAATTTTATAACCAACTAAATTTTCAACTAAGTTATTCACTTGTTGTGCAACTTTAAAGCTATCATCAATATCTACAATCCTAAATTGAGGTAATTTATTCTCATCAGGTTTAGTTTGTAGTACCCCTGGATGTAAATTCTCAAATATTTGTTTAGATAAATTATAAAACCTTGTTTGCTCTTTTTTTGTAACAGGTATCAGCACATAACCATCGTTAATTAAGCTTTTTTTCATTTCTTCAATATTTGGTTTAGTCAAACTAGCTAACTCAAAATTTTTAAGATTTGATATTGTATTATGCATATTCATATCATCTGCTGTAGTACATTTTTTGTATACAATATTGTATTCATTTCTTCTACGCAAATTATCTATAATTGGCTTATCTTCATTTTTACTTTTTTTATAAAATGAATGTATGAAATGCCCTTTTTCTGATGAAGTTTTAATTAACATTTTGTCTCCTTA
>JBJOQB010000113.1:0-8998 GCA_046050125.1 Pseudomonadota bacterium | reverse complement strand
TTAATTGTTGCTGTTCATTTGGAGATATATCAATCAATATATATCCATTTTTTAATATAGATTGTTGTGCTTCTTTATAATTGGGATTAATTAAACTTTTTAATTCAAAGTTTTTTAATTTTGATAATGATTTATATGCTTCATCGTCTTGCGAATATATTGTTTTATCATAGTATACATGACTATATGGGATTAACTTCTGTGATAATTTAAACTTTAATTCTTCATCATCTTTTTGTTTTTCTTGCTCTGACTTATGTAATATAATAACTTTTTTCTTTGAGCTATTACCAACTTTAAGTAACATATAATTTCCTGAAAATTTTACCAATAAATTTATATAAAAATATTTTTATATTCTACTTAGAATTTACACTAACACCCGAACTAGCAGGATTAGCCGAATTTACTTTCACACCTTGATTAGTGCCTGCAACACTAAAAAATGTATAAGATAAAGTAATAGTATTGATATTTTTTGGTAATTTAGGGCTAATTACAAAAGTTACAGGCATATCACGTACTTCATTTGGCTTAAATACTTGTTGCTTAAAGCAAAAACATTCTAATTTATTAAAATGTAAAGAAGCTTGAGTAGGGGCATAGCTAGGCACTGCTTGTGCAGTAATGCTTTCAGAATTGGTATTAGTTACTGTGTACATTACTGTGTGAATTTCACCAGCATAAACATCTAAATGCCTCACTTGTGGTTCAAATTTAAATCCGCCATGAACATTTGCATCTAGTTCTAAGGATATTTTACGTGATTTATCTACTTGAGTATTTTTTAAATCGATTTGATTATTGTTTTTCTGTTCGCTTAGGCTAAGTATATTAATTCCTGTAATTTCACAAATAGTTTTATAAAATGGAATTAGTGCAAAACCAAATCCAAACATCACTAAAACCATTACTAATAATTTAAATCTTATTTTATTATTATTTTTCATATGAAATTAATATAATTAACCCTGTAATTTTATCTGTATATTATATACTTATCTAAAATTAATTAGAATTTTCAAATCTTTGCATGAAATCTATTAACGCATCTACTCCATCAATACCAACTGCATTGTATATGCTTGCTCGCATTCCACCAACGCTTTTATGCCCTTTTAATCCAACTAAATTATGTAATTCAGCTTGTTCTAAAAATTTAGCATTTAATGTTTCATCTTTTAGTATAAATGGCACATTCATGCGTGAGCGATAATTTTTATCAATATTATTTGAATATAGGCTAGAGTTATCAATATATGTATATAATTTATTAGCTTTTAATATATTTTGCTCTTCAATATGCTTAATTCCACCATTTTGTTTTAGCCACTGAAATACTAAGCCCGCCATATATATAGCAAATGTTGGCGGTGTGTTGTACATAGAGTCATTTTGATAAATAGTATTCCAACTCAAAGCAGTTGGGCAAGCAGGCATAGCTTGATTTAATAAATCTTTACGTACAATCGCAATTGTTAAGCCAGATGGACCAATATTTTTTTGAGCCCCAGCATAAATCACTCCGTAATCAGAGATATTAATTTCTCGTGATAAAATATGGCTAGACATATCAGCTACAATCGGAATATTAACTGCTCTTTTTTTTATAGATTCTATATCTAAAAACTCAATTCCATCTATCGTTTCGTTAGTACAAATATGTAAGTAAGCACTATTTTGAGCTATATTCCAATTATTAAAATCAGGAACGCTTAAATATGGCTTACTTTCACATGCTACGGTTACATTACCATATCTTTTAGCTTCTGTAGCACTTTTACTTGACCAACTACCTGTTATCGCATATGTTGCATTATTATTATTACCAAATAAATTCAAAGGAATTAATGAATTTTGGGCAATTGCACCACCTTGCATAAACAAAATAGCATAGTCATCAGGTATACTCAATAAATCTCTCAAATCTTGTAATGCATTATTATGCACAGTATCAAACAATTTTCCTCTATGGCTTACCTCCATAATGCTTGTGCCACTTCCGTTAAAATCAAGCAATTCTTTTTGTGCTTTCAATAAAACTTCTTTAGGTAAAGCAGCTGGCCCTGCTGAAAAATTATGTACTGTGCTATTTTTCATATTATTATAAAGATTAAATTGTATTTAATTGGCTGATTCCATCTAGTTTCCACAATGAAGATGAACCTGCTGTTTTATCTTTTGTAAATGTCCAAGCTTCATTAATTGGTGCAAACATTCCACCATCTTCGCTGACTTGTGCTTTATACTGAATAGTTGCTAAAAACTCAAACTGAGTCTCTCTCCAGTCTAGTAAAGCATATTCCAAGTTTTGTGTAGTTGTTTTACTTAACATTGATGCACCTTCTAAATCTGCTTTAATTACATTAAATAATTCAGGGGCTAATAATGTTTGTAATGTTTGTAAATTTCTGCTATCAGATAATTGCTGTAAATTAATAAACCAATTATTTGCATCATCTAATAAATTATTAATTTCTACAGGATAATTATTGCTTGGATTACTATTTGTATTAGCAAAATTTGTTGTAGATGCTGGAGAAAATGCACTATTAATCGCTGAGTGATTTACTTGTGGTTGATATGAGCTAGCACCTGTAGATGATTGCATAGCAGAAGTAGAATTGTTATTACTATAATTACTAGCTGTACTTGCATTTGCATTTGCATTAGTACTATTATTAACATCACTATAATTATGTGGTGTTACCCCTGCATATGCTACTTGCTGTTTTCTTTGCTTAAACATACGAAATGCCATTACTGCAAGCATAATTACTGCAATAATTAATAGCATATTACCAAATTCAGCACTTAAACCTAGTTTTGACGCAAGCCATGCCATACCTAAACCAGCAGCAATACCACCTAACATAGCACCCATTCCGCCGAATTTAGATTTTGGCTGTGATGCCATAGGTTGCTGCATCGGAGCCTGTTGCTGTTGATAGTTATTTGATTGCTGTTGATTATTTTGTTGCATTGGTGGTGCACTATTAGGGTCGTTAGCTCTTTGGATGGCTGTTGTATTTTGTCGCCCTGAGCTTTTACCACTACCAAAACGCTTTGCATTTGCAAAACTTGCACTAAATAATACAGAGAAACTAATTAAAGCACATGTTATAAACTTAAAACTTTTGTTCATGTCAATTTACTTTCATATAAAATAAGATATAGACAAACTTAATCAAACTGATAATATAAAAAATATTCTTATTTAATTTTTATTTTTAGACTATCAATTTAATTAATTTTAGCTATATATTTTGCATTCCTCTGCATTTATTATTTTTATAAAATTATGCTATTTCTAATTGTTTCATTATGCTATCAGCGTATTCGTTCATTTCATCTAAATCTCTTTGTAAGCTTTCTAAATGTGGCTTTAATTGGTCTTGAATATTTCCATCAATCGTACGCTGTGCAACTAATAACTTTGATGCAGTAGATAATGCAACCATAATAGCTGTTATATCTAAAGGCTTAATAATTGTGTTTTTTTGTCTACGCTCATTAATTTGAGCATCTACTAAAACCGCTGCCTCTCTTAATAATGACTCATCTTCATTTGCAATTACGATTGGTAGTGTTACGCCACCAATAAACAGATTAATATTTTTTTTATTATCTTGCATGATTTACTCTTTAGTTATGTATGTTAAGTTTAAGTTGTAGAATTTTGTACTTTTGCACTTGATTCTTCTTCAGAACTTCTAATCATGCCATAATGCATTTTGTAATGTGGAACTTCATCTGTTTTAACATCATTATTTGTTTTAATTTCAATACTATTTTCAGTGTTATGTTTAACCTCAAGCAATTCATTACTATCATTAGCTTCTAAGTCAATCAATTCATTTTCATTAAATAAATCTAAATTTTCAGAATCTTGCTCTTTGTTACTATTAATTATGCTTTCTTGATTAGTAATATTACTAACCTCGATTTTCTCTTGAGATTGTGCACTTTCAAGTTCTGCAATTGCTTGTGATAATGTATTCAATTTATTATCTTGGTTTGTAGTTTCTTCACTAATTGCAGCTGCAGCAGCTGCCGCCGCAAAAGATAAATTTACATTAGTATATAAACCATTCACATCTTTAGTGTAGTTGGTTGTAAAATCAGATGGGTCTTCCCAATATATATTATCTATTAAACCAATTAAACCTTGTTTAGTATGCTTTAGTTGATTTGATAAAAAGCTATTTCTATGCTCAAGTTGAATTTTATCTTCTACTAATAATGCAAGCTGTTTTTGTAAGCTATCTATTTGATTATAAAGTAGTGAATTTTCTTGTTTCAATTCAATTGCAAGCTCTGCAATTTTTTTATATTTTGTTGCAAGCTGTTCTAAATCTTTTATCATATTGACCACGGTATACATATATATTTGTATAGTATAACTGTTTTATTTAATGTTGCCAATATAGCTAGGCGTGATGTTAGGTGTATATTATGCTTAAAAATATATATTATATGTGATACCAAACTTACAAAAATACTATATATATAGCTAAACTTAGAAATCTAGCTATATAAAACGTAAAAATGTAGTTGCAATTAAAAATTATGAATTATGAATTAGAAATGGCTATGCTTTTCTGTATATCCCACATATCTTTAGGTGATTTTTGAAATCCGCTACGGCTAAATCTTTGCCAACAACCCATAACATAACACAACATCAAATTTGCCCTAGCAATTTCTTGCCCTTTTGGTAACATATCTTGTGCTGCTGCTATTCTATATGCTTGTCTTAATGATGCTTCAACCCTATCTACTAATTGTTGCATACGTAAGTGTAGCGATTTATCTTCACAAAATAATGCTTCATTAGTTAGAACCCTAGTCATGCCTGCATTGTTTTGAGCAAAATCTAGTAACATTTCTACAATTGAATTTACTAAATCAAGCCCATTTTCATATTCTATCTCTATACGATTTATATTAGTAAATACATGTTGCTCAATAATTTCAATTAAACCTAAAAACATAGCATTTTTATTGCTAAATACTCGGTAAATTATTGCTTCTGAAATACCTGCTTTTTTTGCAACTACAGCAATACTAATTTTATCTACATCTGGCGATTTTAGTATTTCAAGTAATGCATCTAAAATTTGAGCTCTACGTTGCGCTGGCTTAAATCTTTTACTAGCAATACTTGCAATTGCTCCACTTGCTATTTGTTTTTTTGATAGTTCTTTTATTGCGTTATCAGCTGCTTCTTCTAGTAAAAACTGAATGTCTTGGGTTTTATAATTATCTTGCATTTTATTATCCTTTATCAGAATATTTTAAGTACATATTTTAAAAGTACTAAACCTTAGCCCCATAATTAGGGTCGTTTTTATCAAAATCTACTATATCATCCCCATTTTTATCTACTTTTACTAAATCTTCACGCTTAACGCCAAGCCACATGGCAATTGCAGCAGCTACGAATACTGATGAATAGATACCAAATAATATACCAATTGTAAGAGCTAGTGCAAAATAATGTAATGAAGCACCACCAAAAATTAACATGCCTAATACCATTAATTGTGTTGAGCCATGTGTAATAATTGTACGACTAATTGTAGATGTAATTGCATTATTAATTGCGTCGGTTGTGGACATTTTGCGATATTTTCTGAAAATTTCACGAATTCTATCAAAAATTACCACTGATTCATTTACAGAATAACCAAGTATGGCAAGTATGGCGGCGAGTACGGATAATGAAAATTCCCAGCCAAAAAATGAGAAAAATCCTAAAATAATGACCACATCATGTAAGTTTGCAATAATCCCTGCTACAGCAAATTTCCACTCAAACCTAAAAGATAAATAAGCAATAATTCCAATAACTACAAAGGCTAATGCTTTTAATCCATCTGTTGCTAATTCTTTACCAACTTGAGGACCTACAAAACTAGTACTCACTAAATCAACATTACTATTAAATTCTTTTAGTTTATCTAAAATTAATTGACTTTGTTGTGCTGAAGATAGTGTTTCGCCTTTTGCATTTTTTTGCAATGGTACTCTTACTATTACATCTTTTGATGAACCAAAGTTTTGTACCTGCACTTCAGCGTAGCCTAATGATGCAACTGTTGTTCTTATTTGTTCTATTGGAGCTGTTTGTTGATATTTAAGCTCCATTAATGTTCCACCTGTAAATTCAATCGACAAATGCAAACCACGTGTAACTAAGAAAAACACTGCTAAAGCAAATGTGATGAATGAAATTATATTAAGAATCAATGCATGTCGCATAAATGGTATATCATTTTTGATGCGAAAAAATTCCATAATTTCCCCTTATATTAATGGCTAAATTGTAACATGGCTGTTATTAAAGTAAAAGACTAAGGCAATTTAGTATAAATAATGTAGCTAAATAATAATTGAAAAATGAGTTTATTACTTTACTGAAACTTTTTAGGATGTATACTGTCTATATATTTCACAAATGGAGAACTAATATGAAAAATAAAATTATACTTGTAGCTTTAGCTTCTATGCTAAGTATGTCAGCTTTTGCATGCCAAGATGAAAGAGACCATAAAGCAGAAATGCATAAGAAAATGCATGAGCACACATTAGCTAGCATGTCAAAAGAAGACAAAGCATCTTATGATAAAGTTAGCAAAATTGTTGATGAGTTTTCTGAAAGTGAAAAAAAAGCATTACGTGTTAAACTAAAAGATGAATACATGATGCTAAGTCCTGAGAAAAAAATGCAAATGCATAAAGAACATAAAGAGCATATGAAAAAAATGAGAGAAGAAGTTAAAAAAGAAATGCCTCACCCACCAAAATCAGGCATGACTAAACAGCAAGAAAAAGATATGAAAGAAGACATGAAAGAGCCTTTAAAGCCATAGTCAATATCTGATTTGATATATTAATTTTTTCTTTATAAATATCAGCCCAAATATAGTTTGTTACTTATTGGGCTTTTTTATTTTTTAAATAAATTAGAATTAAATTAATAGTTCTAAGTTCTAAAACAAAAATCTATGAATTTATAACTAAGTGTATATATGTTATAATTTTAGTTATAGCTTACTAATTATACTGAATGAAAAAAAATAAATTTAACCAAAATTGGCTACATGACCACATCAATGACCCATATGTAAAAATGGCTCAAAGAGAAGGTTATCGAGCAAGAGCTGCATATAAAATAAAACAAATCGATGAAGACGAAAATTTAATTAAAGCAGGCGATGTTTTGGTTGATTTAGGCTCAGCACCTGGTAGCTGGAGCCAGTATGCTCGTAAAAAGTTACATAACCCAAGCACCAATACTCTAAATGGTGCAATTATTGCAATTGATATGTTGCCTATGGATAGCATAGCTGATGTACATTTTTTACAAGGCGATTTTAGAGAAGAAGATATTTATCAAAAATTTCAAAAAATGGTTTTTGATATTTCTGGTGTAGATAAAATTGATGGTGTAATGTCAGATATGGCACCAAATTTATCTGGTATTGCTCTTGCTGATTCTGCTCGTATTGAACATATTGCAGAATTAGTTTTAGATTTTGCATTAAATAATCTCAAAAAAAATGGCTGGGTTGTAATAAAATGCTTCCATGGTAGTGGATTTAGCCAAATTGTTGAGTTATACAAAAAGCATTTTGTAAAAGTTGTTGAAAGAAAACCAAAGGCTTCTCGTAGTAATTCATCTGAAACATTTTTACTGGCAAAAGGTTTAAAAAAATAATATTTTAGCCAATTTTTACTGAAGTCATACTTAATGAACCTGCTACCAGCTTATCATTAAATAGTGTAATTTCGTCTGATTCATCTTTTAAGCCTAAAATATAAAGTAAAGGCAGATAATGCTCAGGCGTTGGAATAGCTAAATCCCACGCTTTCCCCTGATTTTCATAATTAATTAAGGCTTGGTAATTTTAGTTTTTATATAATTATTTGACTCTTGTTGCATTTGAAATGCCCAATCATAGCCATGATTATTTTTATAAAAATTACTAAAATCAGCTAATCTTAAGTTATGAATAATATTACCACTACTTATAATTAGCACACCTTTATTTCTAAGCACTTTTAATGACTGTGCTAATTCAAAATGTTCATTTGCGGATAAATTATAATTAATACTCATTTGCACAACAGGCACATCAGCATTTGGATAAAGATGCTTTAGCACACTCCTGCACCATGATCGAATCCCCAATCATAATCAAGTTCTACTTTATGTGGAAATAATAATTCTTGGATATATTCAGCCAAATCTGGCATGCCTTGTGCTGGATATTCAACATCAAATAATTCTTGTGGAAAATTACCAAAATCATGAATTGTTCTTGGTTTTTGCATTGCTGTAACTTTGGTCGCAGGTATAAACCAATGGGATGAAATACATAAAATAGCTTTTGGTTTAGCAAATGTTTTTGCTAATTCTTTAAATGCATTTGCAAATTCATTTTCTTCAATTGCATTCATGGGGCTACCATGCCCTAAGAATAGGGTGGGGAGTTTCTTATTATGGTTTTGTTGCAGTAAATCAAAATCAATAATTGAATTCATATGATATTTTATTAATGTCTTACTAATATTCTATATTAAGATAGAATATATTGATTAAAACCATATTTTATAAATATAAATTACCTAGTTACTAATTGGTAAACCTAGCCATGCAAGGGGTAACTCATTAAATTTATAATGACAATTAACACTATGTATATAATCTAAAGTATCTTTATACTTTGCTTGTTTAAACCAATCATTTAGTACATATACATACTCGACTTTAAGCCCTAGTGGAGATACTAATTTAACATATTGTTTTCTTTTAAAATCACATGTTTGTAGTTTTTCATCTACTGAACCCTCAACTTGCTGATATTTTACCTCAATAATAAATAATGTTTCTCTAACTATAACTACTAAAGCATCATCTGGCAAAAGTTTTTTAGAAATTAATGGCTCCCAATCGACTTTTTCTTCTTCCAAAAATTTGTAAAAATCATGT
>JBJOQB010000112.1:0-2716 GCA_046050125.1 Pseudomonadota bacterium | reverse complement strand
CCTTCATCTGCTGCTGATAAAAAATTAGGAGCAGCTTCTAAAATTGTTACTTCAGAACCCAAACGTCTCCATACAGAGCCTAATTCAAGCCCAATAACACCAGCACCAATTACAGCTAATTTCTTAGGTGTATTTGCAAAATTCAATGCACCTTCATTATCGCAAACATTAATGTTATCGACAGGAATATTTGGCAAATGACGTGCTTTAGAGCCAGTTGCAATAATAACATGTTTTGCATTTACGCTTTCTTTGCCATCTTGCTTATTAATATCTACTAAGTAATTCCCTTGAGCATCTACACCTGTAAATTGAGCATAGCCTTTGAGTAAAGTTACTTTATTCTTTTTGAATAAAAATTCAATACCCTTAGTCATTTTATCTACAATACCATTTTTGCGAGAAAGCATTTTGTTAACATCGATATCAACACCTTGCACATTAATACCGTGTACACTAGCGTGATGACTAATTTTTTCAAATTCTTCAGATGATGCAAGTAAAGCTTTTGATGGAATACAACCAACATTTAAACATGTGCCACCTAATCTTGGTTGATTGTCATCAGCACCGTATGCATTGCCTTCAGCACATGCAACCTTTAATCCAAGTTGAGCAGCACGGATTGCGGCAATATATCCACCTGGCCCTGCACCAATTACTAATACATCAAAAGTATTACTCATATCTTTCCTTTTATAATATTTTTTGAATTATGACAAATTATAACATATAGATGGCTTATATCATACAATTAAAGCTATGATATAAATTGTAAATAAGATTTTTTAAATCACTAAAACACTTACTAAAAGTTACATAGCATTAATCTAAATGGTAAGTCATCTGTAACTTGTCTTAGATTTTTCTTATTGTCTGTTTGATGAAAACGAATCGTAATCATGTACTTATTTCCACTAACTTCAGGAATAAGGCTTTCATCGTCCATTTCAATTTGTAATAGCTGAAATATTTTGCCTGATAGCATTTGTTGATATATACCCTTTTCAGCAATTTGGGTGCTTTTTACATTAGATTGTCTTAATAAATCTAGCACAAGTTTTGTTGCACTTTGTAATGGCAACATTGGATTAATCCACGATTGTAGGTCTTGCTGTCTATTTTCTTTGCTTGTTTGTTGCCAAGCATAGTAACTTGGTAAGTCAAATTGGCATGTGCCACCTGGTATGCTTGTGCGTCCTTTTATAGCATATAGCCAATCTTTATCTGGTGTGGTTAATATGCCTTTGCTAAATAGCTGGTTTAAATTTTGAGCAGCTTCACTTAAATTATTTAATAGTGTTTCTAATGCAATTAAATCAATTTCAGGGCTTGCTCTTAGTTGTGAGAGCAATTGATTTTGTCGGTCAAGTTCTTTACTTAAATCAGTCCTTAAATCTAATCTGGCTGCTATTTCCCCAATTTCAAACAAAGTTAAAATTGCACTATGATGGTTTAAGGGATTATCTTGGCTATAGAAAAATTCCCATCTACTGAATAAATCTTCTAGGCGTAACATAGTACGTATTTTTTCATTTAAAGGAAATTCGTATTTCATATGCATATCCAATTTAACTGCTTTAAGAATATTGAAAATATTTTATAGGTTTTTTTGCTTTTATTTACTATATGACTAATATTGATAAGACATATAAATCATAAACCTGCAAGCATTATACATAAAAAACAGACTGCATGTATACAAAACAGTAATAATTAATAATTTTAATGTGTAAAATACACACTTGTACTTATATTAAATTATAAATATAAAAAAAACCCCTAAATTTAACTTAATAATTAAAATATAGGGGTTGATAATCTACTTAAAGATGATGATATAAATGAAATTACTAAACAGCTCTTCTTACCATTAATTCTTTTATTTTACCAATTGCTTTAGTTGGATTTAATTCTTTAGGGCATACATCTACACAGTTCATAATTGTATGACATCTAAATAAACGGTATGGGTCTTCTAAATTATCCAAACGTTCATTTGTCGCTTCATCTCTGCTATCAGCAATAAAGCGGTAAGCTTGTAACAACCCAGCAGGTCCCACGAATTTATCTGGGTTCCACCAAAAGCTTGGGCAAGAAGTTGAGCAACTTGCACATAAAATACATTCATATAACCCGTCTAACTCATTACGTTCTTCAGGGCTTTGTAAACGTTCTTTTTCAGGGGCAGGTGTACTATTAATTAAAAATGGTTTAATTGAATTATACTGTTTAAAGAATAATGTCATATCCACAATTAAGTCACGTACTACAGGCAAACCTGGTAGTGGACGTAATACAATTTTTTGTGGTAAATCATTTAAATTTTGTAAACAGGCTAAACCATTTTTACCATTAATATTCATTGCATCTGAGCCACAAATTCCTTCACGGCATGAACGACGAAATGATAGAGTTGGGTCTAGCTTCTTTAATTTCATTAATGCATCTAATAACATACGGTCAGAATCTTCTAATTCTAATTCATATGTTTTCATGTATGGCTTTTGGTCTTTATCTGGGTCATATCTGTACATTTCAATTGTACGTGTTCTTTTTTTATCGCTCATGTTATTCCTAAATTTATTAATTAATCCAAGAAGCATCACTCTTGTTTAAATGAATAATATTTCTACCCAATATTGCTTCTTTAATTATTGAAATACCATTATTTCCATTAATAGCAAATATATTTGCTGATGTTTGATTACAAGAT
>JBJOQB010000111.1:0-10458 GCA_046050125.1 Pseudomonadota bacterium | reverse complement strand
CTATGTAAAAAATACCACATAATTACGGGAAAAACTTAATTAAATAATGGTAGTAATTTTGTATGGGGAAATGTTTATTATTGCTATATATAAGTAGACAAAATTTTTGAGTTAGATATTGCATATAGCAAGTCTATAAATAAAATTCAATAATAAATTTAATGGTAATAAATATAAAAAATAGCTTAAATTTAGATAGATAGTTAGATATGAAAGTATTATTTATTTAGTTACATAAGTATAAATACTAATAACAAGAAATTAGAAATAATGTATTTGAATAAAATTTTAATACAAGTGGTAAAAGCTATATCTGTAATAATTTTAGAGAGTGTTAAATACAGATAAATAAAAGTTATGTGATGTCATTCACGTGCAGACAAGATTCTGCCTTTGCAGGTATAACGCCATTGTAGGTAAGTTACCTAAAATAAAGAGTTTTATATTTATAAAATAATTATCTATAATTAATATTATCTAATTTTAAACTATAATTCCCACTCATTTTGAATGTGGAACTATAGAATTATTTATAAATTGAATTGTAGTTACTTCACAGCAGAACTTGGCGGTAAATCAGTACAACTTCCCTCAAAAACTTCTGCTGCCATGCCAATGCTTTCACATAAGGTTGGGTGTGGGTGTATTGTTTTACCAATATCAATTGCATCAGCTCCCATTTCAATAGCAAGAGCAACTTCCCCGATTAAGTCTCCTGCATGAGTACCAACAATTCCACCACCAATAATGCGACCTGTTTGTACATCAAATAGCAATTTCACAAAGCCTTCATCACGAGTGTTAGCAATCGCACGACCTGAAGCTTGCCATGGAAACACTGATTTTTTATATGCAATATTTTGGCTATTACATTGATTTTCTGTAAGACCAGCCCATGAAACCTCAGGATTAGTGTAAGCAACTGATGGAATTTGTTTAGCATCAAAGTATGCCTTATGTCCTGCAATTACTTCAGCGGCTACATGCCCTTCATGCACACCTTTATGAGCTAACATTGGTTGACCTACTACATCGCCAATCGCAAATATATTATCAATATTTGTACGTTGCTGATTATCAACAGGAATAAATCCTCTATCCGTTACATTAACACCAACTTCAACTGCATCAGCATTAACTTTAGCTCCATTTGGTATTCTACCTACACTTACTAAAACTAAATCATAAGCATTAGTAGTTTTAGTACCTTGTTTATCTTCAAAATCAACATATACAGCATCATCTTTAGCAATTGCACCTGTAGTTTTAGTACTTAACATAATCTGATTAAATTTAGTTTGATTATATTTTTGCCATACTTTTACTAAGTCAGCGTCAGCACCTGCCATTAAATTTGGTGACATCTCAACGATATCAATTGCACTGCCTAAACTAGCATATACAGTTGCCATTTCTAAACCAATAATCCCACCACCAATAACTAGCATACGCTTTGGAATCGATTTTAAGGCTAAAGCACCTGTTGAGCTTACAATCCTGTCATCTTTTGGTAAAAATGGCAGAGAAACCGCCTCACTACCTACAGCGATGATTGCATTTCTAAAGGTAATTCTTTTAGTTTCTAAATTATTTTCTGATATATTCGTTATATTTAGTTTATGTTTGTTATCAAAACTGGCTAAACCATTAATTACATCAACCTTACGCATTTTAGCCATACCAGCTAAACCTTTAGTAAGTTTGCTGATTACACTTTCTTTATGCTCACGAATTTTATTAATATCAATTTCAATATTTCCAAAACTAATACCATGTTTATGCATATTTTTAGCTTCATCTAAAACTTCTGCCATATGTAATAATGCTTTTGAAGGAATGCAACCAACATTCAAGCAGACACCACCTAAGGTACTATATTTTTCAATTAATGCAACTTTTAAACCTAAATCTGCACATCTAAAAGCAGCGGAGTAACCTGCAGGACCTGCACCAATTACACCAACATCGTAATCATAGTTAGAATTATCTATAGTTGTATTTGAAGATTGGGATTGAGCAGGCTCAACTACTTTAGCTGGCTTATTCTCTTGTGTAGAGGAACTAACAACGTTATTATCAGAAGTATTTTGAGGATTAATATCACTATTACTGCTTTTACCCTCAATTACCTCTAAATTTATAATCGCATCGCCTTGACTAACTTTATCCCCAACTTTTACAAGTAATTCAATTACTTTACCATTATCAGGGCAAGGGACTTCAATTGTAGCTTTATCACTTTCTAATATTAAAATTGCCTGTTCTTTTTCTATACTTGCGCCAACAGAAGTGCATATATCAATTATACTAACATTACTAAAACCGCCAATATCTGGAACTAATATAATTTTGCTTGCCATGGAATAACCTTTTTAGAATCTTTGAATATTTAATATTGAAATGATGTATATATGAATATAGAAACTTTATTAAATATAAGTTATTTAATCATACTTAGTAATATTTAAGAAATATTTGTATGGATAATAACAAAGGCTATTATATGTGTCAATTCAACTGTTTAATATTATTAATATATTATCATTTATACAAATAATTCTGATGTAAACCTTAAATGATTAATTTAATTTTTTTGCTTAAACAAATTATGTTTATATCTATATTAATTATATATATAAAAGTAGTAGATAATAGTAGAGTAATAACTTTTCTGTGGATAACTCATGCCAAGCCTTATATATCAAAGCTTTTGCCTGTGGATAACTTGTGGATAACTTGTTAGTAGGCTGTTGATAATTCTTTAGTTATTCACATGCTAAATTTTGCCTGTGGATAACTAGGTGTTTTATCCACATCTTATCCACAGATAAATGGGACTTATCCACATAGTTATCAACAGATTATTACTACTTATCCACAGGTAATGTGGATAACTTTATCAAATTTGCCGTAAAACCTCGTCCTTCAGGGCGGGGATATAAGGCAACCATTTTTTAATGTGTTAACTCTCAATAATTTGAGTATTTATCTATATTACTGTTCCTTCTTTCTTGTTTTATTTCTTTTTTTTGTGCTTTTGCTTCCATTCTATTGCTTACATATTCTGAAGCATCACCATGTCTGTTTATCATGCTTCCCAATATTTTTACGAAAAATGTTCTTGTTTTATGATTATTAGGAGAATGAGTAATATTTTCGTTGATTTGATATTGAGGTGCCTTATCGCGAAGTTCAATGCTTTTACTCTTGTGCATTTTAAATACATCATAGAACTTGGCTTTCATACTTTGAAATGGTGAAATCCCAGCATAACTTGATGGCTTAGCATCAGCACGCTGTTGATCGCTAAGTGGAATTTCTTCATGGTTTGAGGCGTTATCTATTTTACTATCATAATCAATTTGCTCAATAAATTTTGATTTACCCTCTGTATTTTGAGCGTGGGAAAGTTGCTCATGTTTTTCAGCAGTAACCCATCCTTCTCCTGAATATTGATTTAGTTTAGGTGTTCTCGCAGGGACTAATCCATCAAGACTTGGATTTCCTGTCATGCTAGGGTCAACTACTTTATCACTATGAATAAAGTTATAATCAGCATCATATGAGGCATTTGATGGAGATCTAGATAAATAATGTGAATGATATGAACCTGAACCATCATGTGTGCTATATTCTGAGCCTAATGAGCTTACACTATTTGATCTTGGGCTCGTTGCTGGGACTAATCCATCAAGGCTTGGGTTACCTGTTATGCTATGGTCAACCCTTGTATTACCCATAGAATAAGAAATTGACGAAGCACTTGAGGGATATTTAGATAAAGGAATATATCCAGAACTAGATGTACTCTGTTGGCTATTTGTTATGCTACTATGTTGACTACTGTAAACTCCAGATGTTTGCGATTGATGTCTAATTGACGGACTGTGTATAGATGCTCCACCCATAATTTCACCATATAATTAAATATATATATGATTTAATATTAGAATATTTATAAAAAAAAGATACTGGTAATTTTACTATTAAATTTTTATGCTATAATGTCTGATTAAAAGTTTTGGAGCTTATTATGTCTTTCCTTAAAGAGTTTAGAGAATTTGCAGTAAAAGGCAATGTTCTTGATTTAGCTGTGGGTGTAATCATTGGTGCTGCATTTGGTAAAATTGTTGATTCTTTAGTTAATGATATTATTTTACCAATTATTGCATTTTTATTTGGTAAAGTTGATTTTTCTAATTTATTCTTTATATTAGGTGATGTTCCTGCTGGTACTGCAACAACTTATGCTGAATTGAAAAAAGCAGGAGTTCCTGTTTTTGCTTATGGTAGTTTTTTAACTATTGTTATTAATTTTGTTTTATTAGCTTTTGTTGTATTTATGTTAGTAAAATATGTAAGTAAAGTAAGATTATCATCTAAAAAAGAGGAAGAAGCCGTAGCTGTAGAAACACCTGTTGATGAGCAAATTTTATTATTACGTGAGATTCGTGATACATTGAAAAAATAATTAAAAATCTAATTTTGTAATTTTAATAAAACATCTTATAATATATTTGATGAAACAAAAAGCAAGGTTATTTTTATGCATGAATTGAGCAGTATATTATCAAAATTTATGATTTGTGCATCTTTGGTATGTTCTACTTATTCTACTTACGCTTCTGCACAAGTTTTTATGTGTACAGGCGATGATGGTGTAGTGGAATATACAAATAATAAAAATAAGAATTGTAAGGAATTAAAATTACAAAAATTGAATGTTATTCCTTCTTCTCCATCTCCTTATTCATCGCCATCTTCAAACAAAGATAGCTTTAGAAATAATGCTAATTTGCCCTTGCCATCATTTCCAAGTGTTAGCCCAAATACTCAACTGCAAAGAGATAATGATAGAAAAAGCATTTTAGGTAAAGAACTAAGTGCTGAATCTAAAAAATTACAAGATTTACAAAAAGAATATAATGCTGGACAGCCTGAACGTAAAGGCGATGAAAAAAATTATCAAAAGTATCTTGACCGTGTAGAGCAACTTAAAAAAGAAGTGCAAAGAGCTCAAGGAAATGTTGATTCTATCAAGAAAGAAATGGGTTTATAGTTTATAAATGTAATATTTTATAAGCTGATTAAAATTTAGTTGTATAATTATGGAATTATATATTTTTATATTCGTATATTTTATAAAAAGGATTCTATGATTTCAGTTAAATTAAAATTATCACTAAGTTTTTTCTTGTCTGTGCTTGGTCTAAGCCTATGTTCTAATGTAAATGCTCAAGAGTTTGAGCAAACTTACAATCCTTTTACAGGGCAAACTTCATCAGATGTTTATTATAATAGTGGTAGATATCATCAAAATGGCTATGTTTATGGTAATCGTTACGTTGTAACAGGCGTAGAAAAAGACCCTTATTCTTTTTGTTATCATAATGGTAAGGCTTACTCTGAAGGTTCTAAAGTTAAAAGAAGAAAATGCGTGAAAAGCGGTTTTCCAAATTCTCCAATGTCATGGGAAGATGTGGAATAGTGTAATTTAATTGATTTTTTTGAAAAAGTAGCTACAATAGCTATATAGGCCACTTATATATAATTATTATGCATATATTAACATCTAAAGAAGCGAAAAATACTTTTGGCGAAACATTAGATATCGCACAACGAGAGCCAGTTTTAATTACTAGAAATAATCGCCCAGCTTGTTTAATAGTATCTATTGAAGATATAAAAGGTACACACCTTGCTGATTTATTTTCAGAAGAATTTAAAGAGGAAGGATATGATGAGTTTGTGCAAACAAAGGTAACAGCAAGCATGAATAGGCTTGAGAAAAACGGCTCACAAGAAAAAAGTATAAATGATGTACATAATAGTGTTATGGAAAAAGTACGTTTACGCTTGGAAGGCGTAAAGTAAAATGTATCAGATTTTTTATGAAGAGGAAGCTGAAACAGATTTAATTGAAATTATTATATTTTATTCAGAGAGTAGGGGCATTGAGTATGGAAGGCAAATAAATAATATCATTCTTAGTAGTGTAAAGTCTCTTGAAAAAATGCCATTTCGCTCACGTCAAAGTGATTTAATTCCAAATGTAAGAGAGTTTTTAATAAGAAAGCTACCATATAAAGTATTTATTAAAGTTGATGATGAAACTAAAAAAGTGTTTATTTTAAATATCATTCATACTTCTAGAAAGTTTCCATAATATTTGATATGTATTTAGGTAATTTCTTAAAACATTGCAGTAATTTACTATTTCCACAAGCTTGCCATGCTTGTAATAATATTTGTCATAATTATCTGTGTACAGATTGCGTTCAGTTATTAAACTTTTACACTCGTGAAAATATATGCCCAATCTGTGCTAATCCTTTTGAGTTATTGCGTGAAATTGATAAATACTCATCATTTAATTGT
Source organism: Pseudomonadota bacterium (assembly GCA_046050125.1). Taxonomy (GTDB): domain Bacteria; phylum Pseudomonadota; class Gammaproteobacteria; order Burkholderiales; family Burkholderiaceae; genus JAHFQJ01. The sequence goes on along the minus strand of JBJOQB010000111.1, from coordinate 4,080 downwards.
AATTTTTGCTTAGATAATGATTTCTCATTTATTCATACTTTTGTATTATTCGAACATAGTTTAGAACTTAAAACATTAATTTATGCGATAAAAAATGGTAATATTCCCCTACTTAAATATTTAGCTAAAGAATTAGCTATAAAATATAAAAGTAATATTTTAAATACTCATAATGATAGAAATACTAATAATACTTTCCCTGATTTAATTATTCCTGTACCCATTTCAAAAAATAAATTATATAAACGTGGTTATAATCAAAGTTTAATTATTGCTAAAATATTAAGTAAAGGGCTTGATATTCCTTATGCAAATAATATTTTGTATATAAATAATACGCAGAAAAAACATACAAGGTCTCAACATCTATTAAGTAGTAATAACAGAGCAATTGGCTTAGATTATGCTATTAATTTAGCTATGAAATATCGTATTGATGGTTTGAATGTTTTGCTAGTTGATGATGTAATAACTACATGTGCTACTGTGGCTGAAATATCGAGAATATTATTGGATAATGGGGCTAAAAGTGTTGCAAATGCTGTTTTGGCTAAGACAAATTATTATGCTTAGGTTTATAGCTATATCTATTTATGTAAAAGTAAAAGCCCCTATATCTCAATATAAGGGCTTAGTTTGACTAGTATTAAACACTAGCCTATTAATCTAATTAATAATAATTAAATCTAGGCTAGCTTATCTGATACCTTTCTACCACTGGAATCCAGCACCAATGTTGTAAGTAGTTGAGTCGCCACTAATCGCAGCTCCTATATTTACTTTAACATTTTCATGGATACGTGAGTTTAATCCCACAGCTAGAGCTTGCTTGCCTTTATGACCTGCAATTGCAACTCCAAGCATTGCTACTTTACCTGCATCAGCTTGTGGTAAACCTGCTAAAGCAGCTGCTGTTGCAACTCCTCTACGGCTTTCACCTGAAACTTCATCTAACTGGTCTTTATTCACAGCATCAGTACCTCTAACACCTGCTTTAACACCACCTAGAACACGTGTACCAAATTCAACGCTGTTTGGTCTATCTGCCACGCTACCTACACCAATTGCAACTGCACCTGTCGCTGTAGCATTAACTACACCGCCACCGATTGCAACTGAATTATTTGCCGCAGCAGTAGAGTTTGCACCTAACGCAACTGAATTTGTGCCAGCCGCATTTGATTTTCTACCAACGCTTAATGAATCTGTACCTGTAGCACTACCGCCTACAATTCCAGAACCAGCTAATTGACTACTAATTGCACCAACACTTGAGCTAACACCGCTTAAGCTAGATGAAATAGATGACACATCAGCTAAGTTATTACTAATAGAGCTTAATCCACTAGTTAGTGCTGAACTCATGCTACTAATGCTAGATGTAACATTAGAACTGATATTAGATATGTCGCTACTTAGTACGCCAACATTGCTCGAAACACTACTTAGGTTATCGCTAACCGCTGTAACAGAAGAGCTAACACTGCTGAGTCCAGATGAAACACTACTTAAATTACTACTTACTGATGTAACTGTAGAGCTAACATCACTTAAGTTACTGCTTAAGCTAATAACTGTAGAGCTAACATTATCAAGAGTACTTGATACATTGCTTAAATTATTACTTACACTTACAACAGTTGAACTTACATTATTAAGCACGCTTGATACATTACTTAATGAACTAACAGCAGAATTAACTACTGAAGAAACCGCAGTAAGGTTAGTCGACACATCGCTTAAGTTGCTACTTACTGATGTAACAGAACTAGAAACATTACTTAAACTACCTGATACTGATACAACACTATCACTAACCATAGAAACAGTATTTGATACTAGTACTAAGTTGCCAGATACATTACTTAAGTTGCCACTAATTGAGAACACAGAACTAGAAACATCACTTAAATTAGAACTGATTGAAATAACAGTAGATGAAACATTACTTAAATTAGCACTAACATTGCTTAAGTTGCTAGACACTGCATTAACAGTAGAACTAACATTACTTAAATTAGATGATAATGAATTTAATTCAGTTTGAATATTACTACTTACAGCACTTAACTGTCCAACGTTAACCGCATCAGTAATTGTTGTACCGCCTGCTACGTTTCTAATTTGTCTTTCACTTCCTACTGTACCAACGCTTACAGCACCATTTTTAGCCACTGCAATATTACTATAAAGTGCATTACCTACAGCATTTGCTAATGAAACGCTACCATCGCCTAATGCTACACTATTAGCTGTTGTTGCAGTTGCATTATCACCTAATGCTGTAGCACCGTTACTAGCTGTAGCTCCCGCACCTAACGCCACACTACCCGTAGCTAATGCATTTGTACCAATTGCAATCGCATTTGTACCTGTTGCTTTAGCATTTGTACCTGTTGCTAATGAATCAGTTGCTGTTGCACTTGATGATGTACCAATTGCAATACTTGATGTACCTGTTGCAATAGTATTTGTACCATTTGCAATACTGTCAGTAGCACCTGCAGATGCATTTACACCAATTGCAGTACTATTTAAACCTGTTGCTTGGCTATCTGGATTTGCAGAGTTTGTATGGAAATACTTAACACCAGCACCAGATTGAATGCTACTAATATCACTTGTTACAGATGATATAGAGCTACTTAAAGTACTAATTTGTGAAATAATACCTGAGCTAACACTGCTAATAGCATCACTAATTGAGCTAATATTAGAGTTAGATGCCATTAATCCTGCACTTACACCGCTTAAGTTTGAGCTTAAGTTATTTAGTCCAGAGCTAATTGACATAACATTAGTTGATACATCGCTTAAATTTGTACTTAATGCAAATAAATTACTATTGGTAGTATTTAAACTAGAACTAACATCACTTAAGTTACTAGATACCATGCCTAAATTGCTAGATACCATGCCCAAGTTTGAATTAGTAGCATTTAAACCAGAGCTAACATCGCTTAAGTTAGAAGATACTAAACCTAAGTTGCTATTAGTAGTATTTAAACCAGAGCTAACATCGCTTAAGTTGCTAGACACTAAACCTAAGTTTGAATTAGTAGTAGATAAGCCAGAACTAACATCACTTAAGTTGCTAGACACTAAACCTAAGTTTGAATTGGTAGTATTTAGACCAGAACTAACATCGCTTAAGTTGCTAGATACTAAACCTAAGTTTGAATTGGTAGTATTTAGACCAGAGCTAACATCGCTTAAGTTGCTAGATACTAAACCTAAGTTTGAATTAGTAGTAGATAAGCCAGAACTAACATCGCTTAAGTTACTAGATATAGCCACTAAATTACTGTTTGTAGTATTTAAACTAGATTGAATGCCACTACTAACAGCACTTAATTGAGCAATATTTACTGCATCTGTTAATGCTACGCCACCTGCTACATTTTTGATTTGTCTTTCATTACCTGTAGAGCCAACACTTACAGCACCATTTGTTGGAGTTGTTGCATTACTATATAGAGCATTTGCAACAGAATTAACTGCTCCCACACTTTGATAGCCTAAAGTAACGCTATTATTAGAAGAACCATCAGTTGCTCCTTCGCCTAATACAGTAGAATTAAATCCTAAAGCTTTTGAATTAGTACCAACAGCTGTTGAATTTAAGCCTGACGCAGTAGAATTAGCACCTAAAGCTAATGAGCTAAATCCATTTGCTACAGACATAGAGCCTACGGCAACAGAATCAGCACCATTTGCTGTAGATTGTTTACCAATTGCAACAGCATTTAAGCCATTTGCAATAGCAATAGGACCAAGAGCGATTGCATCTGTGCCTGTGGCTGTAGAGCCAGCTAATACACTATTTGTAGTATAGTATTTTGAAGCAGATGCAAGATTGCTTACAGTTGAGCTAACAGAGCTTAAGTTATTAGAAACAACACCTAAATTGCTATTAGTAGTAGATAAGCCAGCACTTACGCCACTTAAATTATTAGATACTAAACCTAAGTTTGAATTAGTAGTATTTAAACCAGAACTAACATCGCTTAAATTATTACTTACTAAACCTAAATTGCTATTAGTAGTATTTAAACCAGAACTAACATCGCTTAAATTATT
>JBJOQB010000110.1:0-14649 GCA_046050125.1 Pseudomonadota bacterium | reverse complement strand
TAAATGTAAGTCAGAGGCTTGATTTTTTACTGAAAATTCTAATAATTGTGTTATATCCATGTTAAACAACTGCAGTAGAGGGATTAATATATTATGGCAAGTATTTCGCAAAAAAGGCAAGTAATTTTAAAAATAATTGAAAAAGTGTCGGCTCAACCTAACATCACATTAATTGCAGTTAGCAAAACATTCCCTATAGATGCTGTACTTGAAGCATTTAATGATGGGCAATTAAATTTTGGTGAAAATTATGTACAAGAAGCAATTGAAAAAATTAAAATATCGCCTAAAAAGATTATATGGCATTTTATTGGCAGTATACAAAGTAATAAAACTAAAGATATTGCCGAGAATTTTGCATGGGTGCATACCGTAGATAGAGACAAAATTGCAAAAAGATTAAGCGAGCAAAGACCAAAACATTTAAATAAATTACAAATTTGTTTACAAATTAATGTAGATAATGCACAAACAAAAAGCGGAATAATTGCAAATTCTATAGCAGATATTAAAAATTTAGTAGACTACATTAATACTCTTGAAAATATTGAATTACGTGGATTAATGGCAATTCCAGACATGCTAGAAAATAATCAAGCAAATGTAGATGCATTTAAAAAATTACATACTTTATTTGAAGAATTAAAAAATTACTTACCAAATCATAATATAGATACTTTGTGTATGGGAATGTCAGCTGATTTTGAGAAAGCTATACAATATGGTTCAAATATGGTTAGAATTGGTAGTGCAATTTTTGGAATAAGGAATAATAATTAAATGAGACTTACAAAAAATAAATGCTTAGTAAAAAATTGTCGAAACCATGCTGATGTATGCGGAATGATTAAAGATTATGATATTCATGAACTAACTGATTATTCTCCATATTGCATGAAAAATTTACGTAAAATAAGCAAAAAACCGAAGCCATGTTATAATGTTTACACATGCAATAAGCATAGTACACAAATAAAACAATCTTTATCAATATTATCATATAGTCATTTTAGGCTATAAATAAAATATACTATGAGTAACTTTAATTTAATAAAAAATCTCTTTTTTAACTCAGTTAAATCACAATATCAAATCAGAAAACAAACCGTACCAACTTATGCATTTATGCTGAAAAAATTTAGTAGAATTGTTGCATTTGGTTTTGGTAGTGGCTTATCTGCAATTATGCCGGGGACAGTTGGTACTTTTTTTGCATTAATTGCATTTAATTTATTGCATTTACAAAGTTTATCATTAGTTTCATTTTCACTAGTTTTTTGCTTGCTATTATGGCTTGGTTCATGGGCTTGTAATCAAACACAGCATAGTTTGGGAAAGCAAGATAGTGGCTATATAGTTTTTGATGAATGGCTAAGTATTTGGTTATGTTTATGGGTTTTATCTAATGGTTTGCCTTTGAGTTTAGGACAACAATTAATAATATTTTTTGTATTTAGATGTTTTGATATATTAAAGCCATTTCCAATTAAATACGTAGAATCTTACTTTAAACAAAAAGTAAAACCAAACATCTTAACAAGTGGTTTTGGCGTAATGATTGATGATGTTTTAGCAGCAATTTATACTATTTTAATTATTAAGATATTTTAGTTTTTTTAAATATGTGTAAAGATTTATAACTAAGAGTTTCTTATAGTTATATATGTTATAATGCATAACTTATAGCGACTAACTTTAGGCTTATGCTATTCAAAAAACAATTACGCTGGGAAATATCAAACACTACAGGGGCAATATTTTTAGTATTGCTAACGGTGGTATTCATTTTTATGATGCTACGTGCCTTAGCTAGTGTAAATTCAGGGCAAATCTCCCCACAGGATATACTCTTACTTATGTCATTAAGTTCAGTTATGTATATCCCACATATCATAATTGGCTCTCTATTTATTGCAACAATCATGGTTTTGACTCGTTGGTATGAAACCAGTGAAATGGTTGTATGGCAAAGTTCTGGTTTACCTTTAATTCGCTTTTTAATGCCTATTTGGAATGTAAGCTTGCCATTTTTTGTCTTAATTGCTGGATTAAGCTTGTTTTTGTGGCCGTGGAGTAATAGCTATATTGAGCAACTAAAACAAAATTTTAAACAACGAGACGAAATTAGTTTGCTAGTTTCAGGACAGTTTTTTGAACTGGACAAATCAAATAAGGTATTATTTATTGAAAATTTAGATACTAGCAAAGCAAAGCAAAAGTGTAAAAATTTGTATGGGCAAGAACTTACAAAATGTGAAGCACAAAACTCCGAGATTAGCGGAATATTTGCTACAGGTATAGATGTAGAAAATATAAATAATAACAAATCATCAATTCAAAGCTTAATGAGCATTGATATCATGAGTGCAAAACATGGTTACATGCTTGAGCAAAATTCAGGTAAACAAGCACAATTAATAAATGGCGAACGTTATATCATAAAGTCAGATAAACAAAATTATCAAGATACCAAAAACTACCAAGCACAAAATATATCTTTTGAAGAACTAAAAATAAAGTTAAAGCCAAGTATAAATAATATGGCTGACAATGCAAGTAATTATCCAACTCGAGCATTATCTACCCAATATTTATGGAATAATAAAACTAAAGATAATCTAATAGAATTAGGGTGGCGTATTGCCATGCCATTTTCTTTGCTAATTTTACAACTTTGGGCTTTAGTATTAGCACATGCAAACCCAAGAAAAGGTAAATATTTTAATATTGTTTTATCTATCGTTGTTTATATTGTTTACAATAACATGATTGGTATAAGCCAAGTTTGGATGGAAAAAGAAAAGATTTCTGTAGTATTGGGGACTAGTATCATTCATATTGTGCTGTTGATAAGCGGGGTTTTACTGTTAGTTTATCGTACTTATGGTTTTTATGGATTATGTAGTTTGTGTGGATTACGAGGTTTAATTAAAATTAAGAAATAATTAATTCATACCTAAATACTTTATTAGTATATATAAAAAGGATTACAGATGGGTAAAGATGGTAAACAAGAAAAAGATTTAAGTAAATCTCATACTCCATATTCAATATTCATGCCAATAATTTTTGGTATAGTTTATGGATTAATTATGCGATTATATTTTGGTTTTGATATAGATAAAAGTAAAATAACTTCAGAAGTAATGTTATATTCTTTTGTATGTATTATGCCATTTGCACTGGGGGCTAGTGTTATTTTTATTGCAGAAAAATATAGAAAGCGTAGTTGGTCATATTACATTTTTGCCCCTTGGTTTGCAATGTTATTATTTTTGCTATCATCTTTTGTTCTTTTATTGGAAGGTGCAATTTGCATTATGATTATTTCTCCGCTATTGCTTGCTATATCATCTTTAGGCGGGTTATTTGCAGGTTGTATAAATCGATATGTAAGAAAATATAAATATACTTTACACAGTTTTGCATTACTACCATTATTAGCATCTAGCATAGAAATTAAATTTTATAATCATGAAAAGCCTAGACAGGTTGTAAGTGAACAAAGAATAATCATTAATGCTAGCACTGATAAAGTTTGGAAATTAATTAATAATATTCGAGATATTAAACCAAATGAAGTTGAAAATGGTTTAGTTTACAAAATTGGCGTGCCTGCCCCATTATTTGGTATTACTATAAAAAATGCTGATGGTAGTTATACACGTAAATCTGCATGGCATAAAAATGTAAAATTTGATGAAATTATTACAAATTATCATGAAAATCAAATCATAAAATGGCATTATGCTTTTAACTCTGAATCATTCCCAAAAAATGCTCTTGATGACCATGTAGTAATTGGTGGTAAATATTTCAATTTGCAAGATACAGAATATAATTTAAAAGCAGTTGGAAATAATAAAACAGAACTAAGCTTAAAATTTTCATATACAGTAAATACGAATTTTAATTTCTATGCTTTACCAATTGGAAAAATTATTTTAGATGATTTTTCTAAAACTATACTAAATATGTATAAAAATCGTTTAGAAACTTAAATCGTTAAAATAATAATAAATAATTAAATATTAAGGTAAAATAATACTTCTAAAAATATGATTACCAATATGTAATTTAATTTCTAAAAAAACATCATGAATATATTCGCAAAATATTTAGCAAAACAACTATATGCTTCATTTTTACTTATGCTTTTGGCATTTGTAGCATTATTCATATTTTTTGATTTTTTAACCGAAATTAAAAGTATTGGTAAGGCAAGCTATTCCACGTGGTTGGCGTTTGCTCACGTAGCATTACAAGTACCTGACCGATTTTATGAATTTAGTCCAATTGCTGCCCTAATTGCAGGTGTTTTTGTGCTTTCTAGGCTAAGCATAAAATCAGAATTTGTAATTATGCGTACATCAGGCATGAAACCATTAAATTTAGCAGTAATTTTACTAATTTTAGGTTTGCCTATAGTGATTACAATTTTTTTACTTGGTGAATTTGTCAGCCCATTTACGGAAAAAATCTCACAAAGCATTCGCAGTACAGCACTAGGCGAAGATACAAATAAGCTAAAATCAGGGATTTGGCTCAAAAATGATAATGCACAACAAAAAGAATTTATCCGAATTAGTAGCATAAATAAACAAAATAAAAATATTTTAGAACAAGTTTATATCTATAAATTTTCCGTAGATTTTAAACTTCAACAGATTTTGCAAGCTAAGCAAGTAGAAGTAAGTAATAATGTATGGAATTTGCAAGATGTAAGGCAAATTAATATATCCGAAGCAAATAATCAAAACATAGCCGTTTCAAAACAAGAAAAGAAGGTTAATATAAACTATTATAAAAACCTAGTTGAAAATATAAATATCAATCCACAATTTTTTGAAATAAATGCCTTGGAGCCACATCAATTATCAATTAAAGGATTATATAAATATATTCAATACCTAAAACAAAATAAACAAAAAACTTTTAATTACGAATTAGCATTAGCTAAAAAAATGGTATACCCATTTTCTGCATTATTAATGTTATTTATTTGCATACCATTTGCTTACTTACACAGTAGAAATGGCGGAATTGGCATTAAAATGTTTGCTGGAATTATGCTGGGATTATCTTTCTACCTTTTCTATACCCTGTTTTCTAGGTTAGGTAATTTAGGCTCATTATCTGTTTGGTCAGTGCAAATTATACCGTTTATGTTATACAGCATTTTAGGTATAATTGGATACACTGTTATTAGTAAAAAAGGCTAAGATGTATGATTGATAATCATATCGATGATATCTCCACCACCAAATCAGGCTGGTTTTATAATGCAAAACTTATGCGAAGTATAAGCTCAATATTAGTGCTTATAACTTTTATATATAGTTTAGTATGGTTAGGTTTATATGTAGTTAAATTGCCTTATTTTGCTATTAATAATTTCAATATTTATACAAATGGAATAGATATAAATTTAAATATCATTCAAGAGCAATTAGGCAAAAGTAGATATAGTTTTTTTAGCCCATCATTAAATGATATACGTACTGTTTTTGAGGATTTACCATCAATTAAAAGTGCAAATATAGTTAGAAAATATCCAAATAGTGTAGATGTTATTTTAGAAAAACAAAAGCCATTTGCAAGATGGGGAACACAAGATAATTTGTATATGAATGCTGATGGATTAGTTTATACAGGTAGTACTTATGATGAATTACGTACAAGCATAACTTTATATGGACAAGATAGTGATTCAGAATTAGTGTTAAAACAATATCATGAATTTCAAAGAATGTTAAAGTATAAAATACTATCTTTAACTTATACAACCGAAAGAAATTGGTTAGTAATACTTTCAAACTCTCAAAGTAATTTGAATAATCAAGAAAATCAAATAATTAAAATTACATTAGGCAAAGAAGATAATAATGCACTTGCTAAAAAAATATCATTTTGGCAAAAAAATTGGAATTTGTTGAAACAAAAACCAGAGTACGCAAATGTGAATGTTTTTGATTTACGTTACAAGGGCTTTACTATGAAAACGGATAATAATTTATCTGCAAATCATATTGCTAATAATAGTAAAAAGTCAAATGAATTAGAAGTAGAGCAAATGCCTGAGGAAATCCACGAAGATGAGGAAAAACCCTCAGGCAAAGATAATTAATTTTAAGTTATAAAATAAAAGCAAATTAAGAACAAGCGTCATACTTGCAAAGGCAGGTATCCATAATTTTTGTTTACTGGATTCCCGTCTACACAGGAATGACATATATGTTTTTATATTATTAAATATCTATAAATAAACTATCTTAATTTTATATACTATTGGGCTTTTGCTGGAGCAACTGTTGTTGCTGAATTAGCACTAGCTTTAGTTGTAGCAGATGGTTTAGCTACTTCTTTATGAGCATCTTTAGCATGTGTTTTGCTTTCTGCTTTTTTATCTGTTTTAGCAATTGCATTTAAGTTACCGCTTGTTGAAACTGTAGAACTTACATTAACACTTGCACTTGATTTAGCTTCTTCTTTTTTAGCTTTGATATTTGCTGTTAATTCTTTAGATTGAGCCTGTTCTTTTTTAGCTTCAGCAGCTGTTTTTGTAATAGCTGGCTTGCTTACTTCAGTGATAATTGTTGATTTAACATTTTTATTTGTACCATCATCAATCCCAGCTACTTTAGGTGCATTAGCATGCTTAGCATCTTTAGCATCTTTAGAGTTTGTAGCTGATTTTGTATCAACTTTAGCTTTAGTACTAGCATCAGCTTTACCATTAACAGTTAATCCAGAAGCTACTAAACTAGCTACAGATTTATCACCTAAACCTTTTACACGTGTTGCTAAATCATTTGCATCTTTGAAATTACCATTTTTAGCACGTTCTTCAATTATTGCTTTTGCTTTAACTGGACCAATTCCTTTTAGTGTATCTAATTCAGCTTGAGTAGCACTATTTACATCTAATGCTAAAGCTAAACCTGTAGTTGCAACAAATAAAGCAACAACACTAACGATTTTTTTAATTGTTTTTGTAAACATTATATTTCCCTTATGAATAATTTAGATTAAATGTATTTTAAGTATATTTTACATTTATCAAAAGATTATAACTATACATGTTATCAAAAACAATATAGCAAATGGGTTAGTTTATGTCATTAGTTAATGCAATTCTTATTAAATTTAATGTTGATTATTCGTTTTTTGCATATAGATAATAAATTAAGTATGATTTATATCTGTAACATATATATTAATTTTTGCTATAAGCTAAAGTCTGTTATAATAATCTATCCAAATAGAAAAGATATAATAAATTGCCTATGTCTACTACAACTACAATTCAGTTTGAAAATAAAAAATCTTGTCATCAATCTTCTTGTGCGGACATCGTAGAAAATGGATACACAGCAGAGCAAGTGCTAGAATTATTTGAATTACCATTTGCAGATTTGCTCTTCAAAGCTCAACAAGTACATAGACAATACTTTAATCCAAATGAAGTGCAACGTTCTACATTATTATCAATTAAAACAGGTGGTTGCCCTGAAAATTGTAGTTATTGCCCACAATCAGCACATTATGACACTGGTGTAAAAGCCACGAAAATGATGGAGTTAGAGCAAGTAGTTGAAGCTGCAAAAGTAGCTCAAGCAGCGGGTGCAACACGTTTTTGCATGGGTGCAGCATTTAGAGCCCCTAAAGATAGCGATATAGAAAAAGTAAATGCTATGGTCAAAGCTGTTAAAGATTTAGGTTTAGAGACTTGTGCTACCCTTGGTTTATTAAAAGAGCATCAAGCACACAGTTTAAAAGATGCAGGTTTGGATTATTATAATCATAATTTGGATACTGCACCTGAATTTTATGAAGAAATTATTAGCACACGTATGTTTGAAGATAGGCTAGAAACTTTAGAGTATGTACGTGATGCAGGCATGAAGGTATGTTGTGGTGGAATTATTGGTATGGGTGAAACACGTAAACAACGTGCTGGTTTACTTGCTTCATTAGCTAATTTAAGCCCACAACCAGAATCAGTGCCAATTAATTCATTAGTACAGGTTGAAGGTACGCCACTACATGGGCAAGATAAAATTGATGAATTAGAATTTGTGCGTACAATTGCTTGTGCTAGAATTTTAATGCCACAAAGTCGTGTGCGTTTATCGGCTGGTAGGCAATCAATGAGTGAATCTACCCAAGCATTATGCTTTTTAGCAGGTGCTAACTCAATTTTTTATGGCGAAAAATTGCTAACTACGGGTAATCCCGAGGCTGAAAAAGATGAAAATCTCTTTGCTAAATTAGGTATTATTAACCTATAATATAATAGGTAAGTGTATAAAAATGTGTTGTTTTATATTTATATATATGAACTATTTTATAAAAAATAACACTTAGTATTTTACAAGTTTTTTAACTATTTTTTTATAGGTTATATTTATTATGGCAGCCTCATCTTTATTAACTCAAGTGATTAAGCATAGTACTCAAATTTTAAAACTCGCATCTGAGGGTTCTAAATTATTAAGTAAAACTTCAGCACATACTACAAGATTAAGCTCTGAACCTAGCATTAAACCAAGTTTTGGACCTGATGGGAAACCAACTACTTCTGGAATAGCTCATGCATCAAATTTGTTAAGTCAGATTAATGGAAATATGTTAAGACATAAAAATTTAAGAGCTGGAGATATAGGATATAATGATGATGATTCTGGCTATAATAGTAATGGCTTCAGTAGCTATGGTAATACAGGGTTATATAGTAACGCTCCTCATCAACAAGACCTACAGATTAAACCATTAACAGGTGATCAAGAGAAGCTTGCTAATAGCAATATATCAAAAAAAGCTAAAGATTTAGTACATGATATTTTTGAAGGAGATCCTAGTAGCCCAGACAAACAAGATAAAATAGCTGAATTATTGCCTCTTTTAAAACCAGATGCACAGGGAAAGTTACTTAGTATAGCTAATAAACAAAATATTGCTGGGCATGGTAATAGAAAATGGGAAGATTTGAAAGATAATGAGCGTGATGGTTTTAAGAGTTATTTACAAAGTCAACATGGCAGTGGAGGATTATTAACTCATTCAGAAGGATTGCTACATCAACAAACTTTGGCTGCTCAAGAAGATCAAAAAACAGCATTTTTTGCAAATAGACTAATGAGTGCAAATAATATGATGGCAACATTTATGACGGAACTTGCTCAATTATCTAAGAAGTACATCGAAATGTTAAGAAGTTCCGTATAAGGTTTTAATATGTGGTCTCAATGGCAACATTCTTCTCTAGGCAATGTTTGGTCTAGTTATATTATGAATTTTGTCAAAAGCTCTTCTTTATCTGTTGCAGGAGATGTAGCTTTGCATATGGGACTCATGCCAAACTCGTTAAAATTTTTACCTCAAAAAAATAAATTTTCCTTACAAGATTTATCTATAAAATCAAATCAAATTCCTTACAAAGTAAATAATAGCATTATTCTTAACGGTAGCTATTATGAGTTGCCATTTCAAGATGATAGCATGGATTGTATTTTATCTATTCACAGTTTTGACCAGCTAGAACATAAACACATTCAACATAGCATGCAAGAAATTACAAGGGTTTTGCGACCTTATGGCAGGTTGATTGTAGTGAATTTTAATCCTTATGGATTATGGCATATTAGGCATAAAATCACGAAATTGCATAAATCAACCCAGACTTTTTTACCTTTGGAGCATGAGCATAATGGCATATCATATTATAATTTTCAAGAAATGTTGATGAATTATGGTATGAACTTGCACCAAGCACAGTTTGGAATCTATGATTTACCATCAAATACGAATAAATATATATCATTTAATCAAAAATTAAACCAAATGGGTAACCGCTGGTGGCCTAATTTATCGAATATTTATAGTTTAATAATGACTAAAAATGTGTCAGGTATGCACTTAAATTCAGAGAAAGAATCAGCAAAGATGAGATATTCATATAATTTAAATGCACAGCCTACCTCTAAGGAAGCTATTAATAGAGGCGAAGTATAGCTATAGATAAATGTTGTTATTATTCCATAAACCTATATTTTTCAAATAATTCATGCATCTTTTTCTTGTCTAGATTTTTAATTAATGCATGATTTAGTAATTTAATACAATCTTCTGTAACAATCCCAGAGCTACCAATTCCATGTTCTTCAGCTACTGTATTGATATATCCCCTACACATACTTGATACAATTAATGGAATATTTTTCTCTTGTAATTTATCAATAATGCACTGTAATTGGCAGTTATATGTCCCATTGCCTGGCCCTTCTAGAACAACTCCATGAATTTTATTTTGATTAATATCATCTAAAATGGCATTTAACATTTCGGGATACATGCTAATATGATTACGAATTACTTTGATATTAAATTTATTTGTAGAATTTTTAGAATGTATAGATTGGCTTAGGTCAATATCTGCCGCAGGTATATCAGATTTTGAGAAATCAATACGATTTTTAGGTATATAAATATCAGGTATCACAATTCCATCGGTTCTTTGCTGGTAGATTTTATCTAAATCATCTGCTGATTTTATAATATCTTTGTTTATTTTAGCTAACCCCATCGCCATGATAATATGCACTTTTTCGGTGCTTAAGCCATAGCTATTGGTAATTTTAATACTATCATTATTCTTTATATTATTAGTAGAAATATTAGGATACTTAACATAGTAAGCATATTCAGTATGGGTTTGCGTAATACATATATTTTGATTTGAAGCAAACTTTAGCAATTCTTGCACATCATTACTGTAGCTAATTTTTCCAGTGCTAATATCTCCTGTATTTTCAAGAATTAAACCATGAATTTTACCTTGTGTTATACCTGATTTTAATGCATCAATTTCAGATTTATGCATATATGGGTGAATTATCTCAATTTGGGCAAATTCATCATGATTTGGCATATGCAGATGAATAAAGTCAGATTTATCAAATTGAATTGATGATAATTTTTGTTTAATTTTATCAAAATAGTAATGCGGTAATTTAAACGTATCAACTTCTCTAGCATGTTTTTTACGTACACAAATGGCAGGTTGAATCTGTTCGCTAAATGAAGCAAATATGCCTGCTTTTTTATCTTGAGATGAAAAATATCGAATTAAATTAGCAAAATTGCTAGGTCCATCAGGGGTATCGCTATCAGGGGTATGCATTGCACCCCATAAACCGATGGCAATTTTTTGTTTTAATTGACGTAAACCCTCTGACATATCTAAGGCTGTTATGCTGGCTTCTGTATTATCAGTACCATGTGAAATTGCAAAACAATCGCCTTCTTTTATATCTGATGTTAAATTAAAAAGAGTTTCATATATATTTTTCGATATATATGCCATTGATATATCTTGGCTGTTAATTAATGGATTTAGCGTAATTACTTTAACATTATATTCATTTTTGAGGTTAGGATATGCTTTAGTTAAGCTTTCTACAAGCAAAAAGCTCCCTCTATCAGTTGGGTTATAACGAGTTGCCTCATCAGGATTATCTTTAGTACCGCCAACTGTACCACCTGTTAAAACAATGTATAAATTTGGTTTTGATTTTATATTATTGTTGGTCATATTATTTAATATTTGGTTTAAGTATATTTTTATTTATAAACTATAAACATGTATCTAATGCTTGTGGTAGCTTATTTGGATAATCTAGGCTATAGTGTAAACCACGGCTCTCCTTTCGAGATAAAGCACTTTTTATAATTAATATAGATACTTGAATTAGATTTCTTAATTCTAATAAATCTGTAGAAATTGGTATAGTATTAAATAAATCTTCAATTTCTTCTTGTAATAAAGTAATTCTACGCATAGCTTTAGTCAAGCGATTTTGATTGCGTACAATACCAACATAATCCCACATAGTGCGACGTAAGTAATCCCAATTATGTGCAATTGTTAAAGCCGTATCTGGGTTTGGGTGTTTATGCAATCCAAATAAAACCACTTGATTGTAAGCAAATTTTGGTAATTTAAATATATTATTTTGCGTATTATTGCTGTTAATGTTGTTGATATTTAATACATTTTCTAAAATATGAGTTGTTGCGGATTCACTAAATACTAAACATTCTAGTAATGAATTACTTGCAATACGATTAGCACCATGCAAGCCTGTGTGAGCAACTTCGCCAATTGCATATAAATTATGTATATTAGTTTGAGCATTTAAATCAGTTTGTAATCCTCCACATGTGTAATGTGCTGCAGGTACAACTGGAATTGGGTGTTTAGTTAAATCTAAACCTATGCTTAAGCAGTGTTTATATATATTTGGGAAATGAGATGTAATAAATTCTTCGCTTTGATGACTAATATCAAGATAAACATTATCTAAGCCGTGCTTTTTCATTTCAGCATCTATGGCTCTAGCTACAACATCTCGAGGAGCTAATTCTTTAAGTTCATGATAGTTATGCATAAACTCACTCCCGTCAGGTAGTTTTAATTTAGCACCTTCTCCACGTAATGCCTCAGTAAGTAAAAATGTTCTTGATTGTAAGTGATATAAGCAAGTTGGGTGAAATTGATTAAATTCTAAATTAGCAACTTTTGCTCCTGCCCTCCACCCCATGGCAATACCATCGCCACTAGCTACTTCTGGATTGGTTGAGTATAGATATACACGACTTGCACCACCTGTTGCTAAAATAGTAGATTTTGCCCCGAATATTTCAATCTCATTAGTTTGTTGATTTAATGCATAAATACCAAAGCATTTATTATCTTGGGTAATTAAATCAATCGCAATATAATTATTATATATACAAATATTTGGGTGTGATTCTACAATTTTTTGTAAACACGTTTGAATTGCAGCACCTGTTGCATCATTTGCATGTACAATCCTTTTAGCTGAATGCCCGCCTTCTTTGGTTAGATGTAGTTCATTATTGCTGTTGTGAGTTAATTCTACGCCTTGTTTTAGTAACCAATCTAATTGTTTAGTTGCATTTTCTACAACAAACTTCACGCTATCTGTATCACATAAGCCAGCTCCTGCTTTTAATGTATCATCAATATGTGATTCAGTGCTATCATCTGGACTAATTGGTACAGCAATTCCGCCTTGAGCCCAAAATGATGCACCCGTAGGTTTTTGCGTTTTGTAGATTAAGCAAACTTTGGTATGTTGAGCTAAACGAATAGCTGCACTAAGTCCTGCTAATCCGCCACCAATGATTATTACATCAAATATATTTCCGCTGTTATTTTGCATGATTATAATTAGATTTTTTAGATTTTAAATATGTACGAATAGTTATATATATTATTATGTGCTTAATAATTAAAAAGGCAACCATATGGGGCTGCCTTTATTATAAATTACTAATTTTTAGATTAATATTAATCAAACATTACTACAACGCCCATTTTTTTGCTAGCTAATGCTTGATAGAATGGGATTAGCACCTCATGCATGAATTCTCTTAAATCAGCGATAAATTCATCTAAATCTTGAGCCTCTTCAAATGCATCAGTAAATTGACCTGTTTGCGTGCATAATTCATTCCAACGCTTTTTGAAATCTTCTTCTAATAATTCAGGTAATACTTTAGCAATTTCAGCTACTTGTTCTGCTGGTGTAAATAAAACCATGCTTTCTTCAGTTTGCACAGAATCAGTACAACCTAAAGCATTAATTAAAATGCGAGTAGCCTCTCGTTTAACTGTAAATGGTGGTTGTGGTAAAACTTCCTCATCATCAAATTCACCAGTTAAGAAAAAGTGAGTTGGAGCAGCCCAGTACTCGCCATCTAAATCAAGAGTTTGGTCTTCATTTTCAAGTAAAAATTGAACATACTCATACAATTGCTTTGCAGTAGTTGCACCAATTTTCTCTACGTCTTCGCTATATTCATCTTGCACCTCGTCAAATTCTTCTGCATAATTTGACTCATAAAAAATATTCAAAAACTCTTCTGGGTATTTGCGTAATGTTTGAATAAGTTCAGTTGGCATTGCATATGCAAGATAATCAAAAGACATATTATTTTCCTATTATATAACCTTTATATTATGCTATATATTTGTGATTATGCCAAGGATTTTTAATTATAATTTAACTAGAATTGATGTGTTTTACGGGTAAATTAAATTTTTGCTAGATTTATATCAATTTAAGCTTAACTTAGCATATGTAAACTATTATAATAGCTAGTTAAAACTATGTTAAAGTTGATAAATAATAATTAAGTAAATCATGATAAAACTGTCAAAATCTTCAATAAAAGCCATATCTGGTATTATCTTTGGTGTACTTAGCTTGATATTTTCGGCTTATTATACAAAATATACAAAAGCACAAAGCACACCAAATAAAGAATTGCCAATTCAGGTATACTTTACACCATGGGATAATGCGGAAGATGCAATCATAAATGCAATTAATGAAGCAAAACATAGTATTTATATACAAGCATATGTGTGGACAAGCAAGCCATTAACTGATGCGATTTTAAATGCAAAAAAACGTGGTTTGGCTATATATTTACTCTGCGATGACATCCTCCCCGCCCTAAAGGACGGGGTTTCCTACTGATACTTTCGTATCTTTGGTGGGTTCTCGCTTCACAGAGATTGCCTCGTAAAAATATTTGTTGTTACAAATATTCTTATTT
>JBJOQB010000109.1:0-11826 GCA_046050125.1 Pseudomonadota bacterium | reverse complement strand
ATAAGTTTATAGAAAAAGCATATTTCTCAAATAAATATAAATGTCCACATGAACTATTCACACAAAAATATGAATTTCAACCTTATTTAATTGTATCTAATCCATCTCATATGGAAAAAACAAACCTAAATTGAAATTTGAAACTCACTTATCAGGAATAAATTCAAAAAAACTATTTCTGTGGTTATGATAATATCATTATAACTAATGAGCCTCTTCCCATGTATCGCCAACACCAATATTTACAATCAGTGGTACACATAAATCACATACATTTTGCATTAAGCTAGGTAAAACTTCCTGCAAATGAGTTAGTTCTGTATATGGTACTTCTAAAATCAATTCATCATGCACTTGTAGTAAAATTTTAGTTTCAAGTTTTTGATTTCTTAAGTAATCATTCACACTTATCATTGCTAATTTAATAATATCAGCTGCACTGCCCTGCATTGGTGCATTAATTGCCGCTCTATCTGCTGCTTGTCGTTTTAAATAAACAGGGCTATCAATATCAGTTAAATATAACCTTCTGCCCAAAATTGTTTCCACATATCCATTTTCACGAGCATCTAATTTAGTTTGTTGCATATAATTAGCTACACCACTGTAACGACTAAAGTAAGCATCAATGTAACCTTGAGCTGATTTTGTATCAATACCTAAATTATTTGCGACACCAAAAGCACTCATGCCATAAATTAACCCAAAATTAATAATTTTAGCAAATCGTCGATGCTCTGAATTTACTTGGCTGATATCATTTAAATTGAATATCTCTTTTGCGGTTGCACTATGTATATCTTCATTATTCTTAAATGCTTGAATTAAGCCATTATCCCCCGATAAATGAGCCATTATTCTTAATTCAATTTGTGAGTAATCTGCTGAAATTAAACAGCAATTTGGCTTAGCAATAAATGCTTGCCTGATTTTTTTGCCTTCATTTGTACGAATCGGGATATTTTGTAAATTTGGTTCATTGGAACTTAAGCGACCTGTTACTGCAACAGCTTGAGCAAAGTTTGTATGCACTCTGCCTGTATTGGGATTAACCATGGTTGGTAGCTTATCTGTATAAGTTGTTTTTAATTTAGATAATGTACGATGCTCTAATAAAAGTTTCGGTAGTGGGTAATCAAATGCAAGTTTTGTTAAAACCTCTTCATCAGTTGATGGCGTACCACTTGCTGTTTTTTTAATTACAGGTAAATTTAACTGTGTAAATAGTATCTCCCCTACTTGTTTTGGCGAACTTAAATTAAATTCTTTTCCAGCTATTTCAAATGCTTTTTGCTCTATTTCATTAATTAATTTGCTTAAATGCTCTGTTTGGCGATTTAATTCTTGGGTATCGATTAAAATACCGTCCGTTTCAATATCGAGTAACACATGTGCTATTTTACATTCTAAATTCTTATATACATCAAATAAAGCTTTTGATTGTTGTAATTTCTGTTGTAAAATATGATGTAAATGCAAAGTAATATCTGCATCTTCAGCTGCATAATTAGTAGCAACAGCAATATCAACTTGGTCAAATGTAATTTGCTTTGCACCTTTACCACACACACTTTCATAGCTTGTAGTTTGATGATTTAAGTAGCGACGGGCTAAATCATCTAAATTATGGCTTTCATGCGATGATAAAATGTAAGATGCCAGCATGGTATCATCATTTAAGCCTTTAACTTCTATATTTATATTTCTAAAAATATGTAAATCATATTTAATATTTTGCCCTACTTTAGCAAAGTTTTCATTTTCTAACCATGATTTTAATAATTCTAAGGCTTCATTGCCTAAGCCTTGTTGGTTGGCGTGAATTGGAATATATACAGCTTCATTGGTTAATTTATTATTGTTATCATAATTATTCATCAAATTACTATCCTTACGCATAGCCATTGAAATGCCGACTAATTCAGCTTGCATAGGATTTAGTGAAGTTGTTTCGGTATCTAAAGAAACAATTTGTTGATTATTACCTGCTTGATTAAGCTTTTCTAGCCATAATTTTAATTCCTCAATATTTTGAATAGTTTTATAGCTAGATTTATCAATTAAAATATCTGTAAAGCTAATTAAATTTTCTTGATTAAGATGATTATCTAAATCATTTTCATTTATACTTTTATCTTTTATATTATCATTTTGCGCATTTTGTTGGCTTTCTTTTTTCTCTATATCTTTTAACCAGCCTTTAAATTCAAATTTTGTGAATAATTCTTTTAGAATTGGAGTATTTTCATCTTTATTTAAAAATAATCTCCATGTTTGCCATTGTGGAAATTTTTCCTCAATTTCTGGCTCACAATCAATTTTGATAGTTACCAGTGTTTTACTCATATCAAGCCACTGTAAGCCTTTACGTAAATTCTCTCCAACTACGCCTGTAAATTTATCTGCATTTGCTACGATATTTTCAAGATTATCATATTCTTTGAGCCATTTTACTGCTGTTTTAGGACCTACTTTTTCTATCCCTGGTACATTATCTGATGTATCGCCCATTAAAGCTAAATAATCAATAATTTGCCTTGGCTCTAAATCAAATTTACCTTTTACACCTTCAATATCCATGTAAGTGTTTTTCATGGTATCAATTAAATGAATTTTATCGTTCACTAACTGTGCCATATCTTTATCGCCTGTAGCAATTAATACAGGCATATGTACTTGAGCATGGCGAGCTAATGTTCCCATGATGTCATCTGCTTCTACTCCTGCAATTCTCATTACAAGCCAACCTAATGATTTTACCAATTCATCAACATGTGCTAATTGCTCTACTAATTGCTGTGGCATTGGTGGGCGATTTGCTTTATATTGGTCATATAGATGATGCCTAAATGTTTTTTCTTTATCATCAAATACACATGCACAATATGTAGATGGATAAGCATCTTTTAATTTGCGTAACATGCTAACTAATCCATACAATGCACCTGTATGCATACCTTGGCTGTTTTTTAAATCTATCATTGCATGATAAGCACGATATAAATAGCTAGAACCATCTACAATTAAAAAACGATTGATGAGATTATTCATAAAAAAACGTAGAAACCATAATTTGAATTACAGCTATTATAGTATATTTATAAATTATCTAATATCTTTTATAATCTTATATAGCTGAAATACCTTATATTTATATGACCATACAAAACTACCTAAATACTCAACCAAATATTAGTGAAGATAGAGTGTACATTCACCCTAGTGCTCAAATTATTGGAGATGTTGAAATTAAAAGGCATTCATCGGTATGGTGTAATGCTGTAATTCGTGGAGATGTTAATAGCGTATCTATTGGAGAATATACAAATATTCAAGATTTAAGCATGGTTCATGTATCGCATAAAACAGAAAAAAAGCCTAAAGGTTCGCCAACTATTATTGGGGATTATGTAACTGTAGGGCATTCTGTCATTTTGCATGGCTGTGAAATTAAAGACCGTTGCTTAATTGGTATGGGAAGCATTATCATGGACGATGCAATTATTGGCAGTGATGTAATGATTGGAGCAGGTAGCCTCGTTCCCCCAAATAAAGTACTTGAAAGCTACATGCTTTATATCGGTAGACCTGTAGTAGCAATTAGAAGGCTAACAGATGCTGAAATTGAATATTTAACATATTCTGCTCAGCATTACTACAGAGTCAAAGAGAATTATTTGGCTTAATGGAAACTTTTTTTAGCAAAACAACCAAAGCAAACTAGTGCTAATACAGAAAGAGTAGCTGAAGGTACTAATACCGAAGGTAAAATAATTGTAAGTAATCTTTTTGTATTTTTATCTTTTGACACATTATCACGATTAGAATAGTCATCACATGTCTCTTTTAATGCATAATCACAAGCATCTCTTAAAGAAAATTGATTACTTTCTAACTCTGGGAATTTTTTCTCTATAAGTTGAATATATGGTAATAAATCTACTTTATTATCCCAATTAATTTCTGGGCATTGTGCATTAGCAGAATTTAAAAGCTTACCAAGTTCTTGTTTAAAGAAAATATTTAATTCATCTTGATTCTTAAAATTTATTGATTTTTTAGTCAATTTATCAATTTGATTAATCATAGTATTATTTGTAGAAAATATATGGCTTCTGTGGCAAGAATGGCAATAAATTCTACGATAGTTTTGAGTAATATTGCTAGGCATAAAATCCCCTTATTTTTATATTTATAAAAACTTATAAAAATTATAAAAATTATAAAAAACTTAACTTAAAGTATTCTATCAGTTAATTATCCAAATATCTAGAAAATTTCTCTTGTTGTTCTTCCGTCAAATCTGGCAGTATTTGCAATAAATTATGCATGTTATAATTCATAAATTTTTGCATTAAGGCTTGTGTAGATAGATGATTGTCATCTAAGCATGATTGCATTTGATGACTAAGTTTATTTTGCAATTTGGTAATCAATGGTTTAATAGCATAGTTTTTTTTCCAAATATTAAATTGCTGGATATGTTTTTGAATAATTTGATTAGCTTCTTTTTTTGCTTCATTACGCTTTGATTGTCCATCTTCAATAATATGGCTTAAATCATCTACATTGTAAAAAAAAGCATCACTTATTTTTTTTATATTAATATCAATAATTAAAGGCACAGATAAATCGAGTAAATACATAGGCTTGTATCGTCTTTTCTTTAAACAAGCATTAATATGTTCAGCATTAATTAGTATTTTGCCATATTCTATACAACACACAGTGATATCTGCATGTGCTAACAGCTCTTCAACTTTTGATAATGGCTGTGTTTCAACTAATCCTTGATATGCTTTTAATCGATTATTTACTAATTCTTGTGCATTATCTAAACTTCTATTTGCTATGGTAATTTTTTTTGGATTTTGTAAAGAAAAGTGTGCTACTAAAGTTTGCATCATTTCTCCAGCACCAATAAACAGCATGTTTTGGTCTTGCATATCTGTGAAAATATGTTGTGCTAAAGTAATTCCTGCTGTGGCAAATGATACGGAGAATTTTCCGATATTTGTTTTTGTCCTTACCTCTTTGGAGCAGTTGAGCGATTTTTGTATAATTGAATGCAGGTAAGGGCTAAGAGTAGATATTTTTTGTGCTAATGCATATGCATCTTTGATTTGCTTACCAATTTGTGTTTCGCCTAACACCATGGAATCAGCACCACATGCAACTTCAAATAAATGAGATACAGCTAATTCATCTTTGTATATATCAACATATTGTTTTAAATCTTTTACAGGTTGTTTACAAAAATTTGCCCACCAATTTATTACATCTTCAGTATTTTCATTTTCTAAATAAATATAAATTTCACTTCGATTACATGTGGATAAAATAAAGCTGTTTTTATATTCATTTGATTTATAGATATTTTGTACAGAGTTCAGCGAATCGTAAGCACATTGGATATTGCTACTAGTAATTGAAAATTTTTCACGTATTGCTAATGGTGCATGCGGATGTCGTAAAGCAAATGCAAACAAATACATGAAGATTAAGCGGAGTGGTTATATATGTATATTATATCTAAATGTAATTTTTTTTTCTAGAAAATTTTATAAAATATATTGTAATGCAAATAATTATCATTTATAATATTTTCACTTTCTAACTTTATCATATCAACATGAAGTATTCTAAAAGAGTAGTAATCAGCACATTAGCTTTAGCATGTGCAAGTGTGTTTAATGTAAATGCACAAACAGAAAATCAAGAACAAGTTTTAAATTTATATTCTTCTCGTCATTATCAAACAGATGAAAAATTATATACTGACTTTACTAAATTAACAGGCATTAAAATTAATCGTTTAGATACTGATGACAATGGTTTACTAGAAAGATTAAAAAGTGAAGGTCAAAATAGCCAAGCTGATGTAGTTTTAATGACTGATGCAAGCAGACTATGGAAGGCTGAAACAAATGATTTATTCCAACCAATTAAATCTAAAGTTTTAGATGGTAAAATTCCACAAAATTTACGTGGTAAAGATAATGGGGAAGGTAGTAAGTGGTATGGTTTCTCTACTAGAGCTAGAGTTATTGTATATAACAAAAATTTAGTTAAATCAACTGATGTTGATACATACGATAAATTAGCTGAAGCACAAAATAAAGGTAAAGTTTGCACTCGTTCTGGTTCACACCCTTACATGATGTCTTTATTAAGCAGTATTATTGAAGAAAAAGGCGAGGCAGGTGCTACAGCATGGGCTCAAGGTATGGTTAATAATTTAGCTAAACCATCTAAAGGTGGCGATACTGACCAAATTAAATCTGTAGCTAGCGGAGAATGTGCTGTTGCATTAACAAATTCTTACTACTATGCACGTTTAATGTTATCTCCAAAACAAGAAGATAAAGATATAGTAGCAAAAACAACTTTATTATGGCCAAATCAAGCAAATAATGGCACACATATCAACGTTGCAGGCGGTGGTGTTGCTAAGTATGCCCCACATAAAGAAAATGCAGTTAAATTTTTAGAGTACTTAGCTAGTGATTCTGCACAAAAATACTTTGCTGATGGTAATAATGAATGGCCAGTTGTTAAAGGCGTTATTGTAAACAATACAGCTTTAAAAAGTTTAGGTAATTTCAAACAGCAAACAGTTAATGTTTATGCAATTGGTATGAACCAAGTTAAAGCACAGAAGATTTTAGATAAAGTTGGGTATAAATAAGATTAATAAACAATCAATAAAGGATATGTACAATTATTCTTTATTGGTTTTAGTTTTGCATACCTGCCTTCGCAGGTATGACGCCATTATAAGTAAGTTACATAAAATAACTATATATATTATCTATCTGTAAAACCATATTTTTAGTATAACTAAGCCTGATTTATAAATCTATGTATATAATATTTTGACTATAAAGTAAGTAAAAATAAGGTATATATATTTATGAATAAAAAATTAACAGGCAAACTAGCTAGTGTTTTTATTGCCTCATCATGTTTATTTTCAGGTATTGCATTTGCTCATTCATCGGAATCTGAAAAGGAACAACCACAAATCATGACCAAAGTACAAGCAGGATTTTATCATTTTCAGTTAGGAGATGCTAAAATTACTGCTTTATCTGACGGTAGTATTGGATTAGATAAATCGTTACTAACAAATGTACATGAACATAAAGTTGATAAATTACTCAAAAATGCATATGTAGAATCATCAACAGTTGATACATCTGTAAATGCCTATATTATTTCCTTAAAAGATAAAGTAATTCTAGTTGATACAGGCACAGGCGGATTATTTGGTGCAAATTTAAATAAATTATCTATATCACTTAAAAATGCTGGTTACACACCTGAACAAGTTACAGATATAGTTGTTACACATTTTCATGGCGACCATATCGGTGGCTTAATTACTGACGGTAAATTTACATATCCAAATGCAACTCTACATTTAAATAAAAAAGAAGTTGATTATTGGCTCAATCAAGATTTATATGCAAAAGCACCTGAACAAGGTAAAAAGTTTTTTAAAGATGCAATTGATGTAATAACCCCATATATTAAATCAGATAAAGTAAAACAATTTACAGGAGAAGATGCTAAACCTGTTAAATTATTTGATGGCATGCTGGCTATTCAATCACATGGGCATACGGCTGGGCATACTTTTTATGAAATAGAAAGCAAAGGCAAAAAATTGGTGTTTTGGGGAGATATAGTACATATTCCACAAGTGCAATTTGTAGACCCTACTGTAACTATCAAATTTGATTCTGATGCAAAACAAGCAGAAATTCAAAGGCAAAAAGCATTTGCAGATGCTGCCTCTAAAGGTTATTTAGTTGCCGTTTCACATATGCCTTTCCCTGGGGTTGGACATTTAGCTAAGGATAGCGGGAAGGGTTACCAATGGATACCAATTCCTTATGTAAATAATGCATTAGCGACATTAGGGAAATAGTATATTAAGAAAAAGTGCTAATATACAATAAAGACTTTTTTTAGCACTTTGACATTTTATGTATATATTTAACATAAATTTTGATTTTTACAACTAATAGTATGTATCATTGTATTTATGACTAAATCTTTCATATAATTTATTATATTTATAGTTACATTTATGTAATATGCGAGTCAATAAAATAAATGAAATAGACCTTTTGAGATTTATAGCTGCTATATCAGTAGTATTTTTTCATTTAGCCTTTGGAGGTTATGCGACAAATACAACAATTATGCCTTATGACTTGTTATCAAGTATTTCAAAATATGGTCGTTTAGGCGTAGAACTATTCTTTATGATTAGTGGATTTGTAATATTGCTAACTGTTTCAAATAATAACATTAAAAATTTTATTATTTCAAGAATTGTTAGGCTTTATCCAACTTTTTGGATATGTTGTACTATTACATTTTTATTTATAATTATTTTTGGTAAACCATTTTATTTTGCGAGTTTTTATCAATATATTATTAATCTAACAATGTTTAGCCGTTTGCTAGGTGTAGATTATATAGATGTATCTTATTGGACATTGCTAATAGAAATGCAATTTTATATTATGATTGGTATTATTTTAGTGCTTAATCAAATTAGAAGAGTAGAAAAAATTATAACAGCATGGCTAATTATTTGTATTATTTTAAATATAAATTCATTTTTACCATTTATTTTTAATTCAAATATGCTTCTTTATAGAATATATCAATTATTAATTATTGAATATGCACCTTTTTTTATTGCTGGAATGACATATTTTTTAATTTGGTCAAAAGGATTGTCTTTTAACAGATTTATTATTATTATTTTTTGTTGGTTACTTTCATTAAGTAATTTATTAGATAAAGTATCTTGGTTTGAAAACCATTATAAAACAGGTATAAATTATTACATTGCAGGAAGTATAATTACGGTATTTTTTATTGCCATGATGTTAATTGCTTTAAAGAAAACATGGATTTTTAAGAATAGTAATTTTTTATTATTAGGTTCACTTAGTTATCCTATATATCTTTTAAATCAAAATATTGGATTTGTCATTTTTAATAATGTATATAAAAAAATGAATTCTCACTTAATATTTTGGTTTACAATATTTTTTATTTTAATACTATCTTACTTAGTAAGTATTTTTGTAGAAAAATATTGTAGCAAATATTTTAAGCTTATACTAAATAATATATTTATATAATAAGTTGTAAAAAAATCTTCCATATCAAAAAATAATAGTTTTAAAACAGATAGATATAAGCTGTTTAATGTCATTCTTCTGTAGAAACATAATTTTGGATTCCCGTTTACACGGGAATGATGCTAAATTACAGTTATGATTTTCTTAATTTTATGGCAATAATGAAAGACCAAGTTCTTTTAAAAATTCATTATGCTTATCTTGTGCTAGCTTAATTTTTTCCTCAATTTCTACTAGGTTTTGATTTACCGCTTTTAAATCTATTATTTCCTCTGCTTGAGCTGTACTGATATAGCGTGAAATATTCAAATTATAATCATTTTCTACTATTTCTTGCATTGAAACACGCCTTGAATAGCGTTCTTGTTCAGTACGGTATTTATATGTGTCTACAATTTTATTTATATGTTCTTCAGATAGAGAGTTTTGCCTTTTATCCTTATTAAAATATTCGCTTGCATTGATAAATAACACATCATCAGCTTTTTTACATTTTTTTAAGATTAAAATACATACAGGAATACCTGTTGAATAAAATAAATTTGCAGGTAATCCAATCACTGTATCGATATTACCATCATCTAATAGCTTGCGACGTATTCTATCCTCTGCACCGCCACGAAATAAAACACCATGAGGTAAAACAATTGCCATTGTTCCGCCATTGCCCTCATCATTTAAATAATGAAAACCATGCAATAAAAATGCAAAATCAGCAGCAGATTTTGGAGCTAAGCCATAATTTTTAAAACGTACATCATCGCCTAAACTATCGCTTGGTTCCCAACGGTAACTAAAAGGAGGATTAGCAACAATTGCATCAAATTTTAGCTTTTTAGCTGGGTTTTGTTCCTGTAAAATTTCCCAATCATTAGTTAATGTATCGCCATGAAAAATTTCAAATTCTGAATCTTTTACGCCATGTAGTAACATATTCATACGGGCTAAGTTATACGTTGTAGGATTTTTTTCTTGTCCGTAAATTTTACCAATACCATGCTCGCCTAGTTGTTTACGCACATTTAAAAGTAGTGAACCTGAACCACAAGCAAAATCTAAAACATTATTAAGATGTTTTTTATTTCCTTGAGCCGGCTCTTGGCAGTCAAGAATTACTATATTGGATAAAATAGTAGAAATTTGTTGCGGAGTATAAAATTCTCCTGCCTTTTTACCTGAACCAGAGGCAAATTGCCCGATTAAGTACTCGTAAGCATCGCCAAGAGTATCCACATCTTTTGAAAAATCTGCTAAACCTTCAGCAATTTTTGTGATTACATTACAAAGTGTTTCATTTCGCTTTTTATAATCTTTACCTAACTTATCCGATTCTAAATTAATTTCAGAGAACAGCCCATTAAAAGTACTTTTAAAAGATTCTTCTTCAATATATTTAAAGCCAGCATTTAAAGTTTTTAATAGCTCGCTATTTTGCGTTTTAGCTAGCTTTACAATGTTATCCCACAAATAATCTGGCTTAATTACATAATGTATTCTACGACGCATCATGTCTTCAAAATCTGCTATATCTTTAGAATTTAATTCATACCATTTGTTTAATGGCGTAACATCTATAGCTTCCATTAATCCTTGTGGATATTCTGAGCCTAATTCTTTTTTAGCTTCTGCCTCGTAATTATCTGATAAATAACGTAAAAATAAGAAAGATAGCATATAATCACGAAAATCATCAGCGTCCATTGAGCCACGCAATTTGTCAGCAATCGCCCATAAAGTTTTGCCTAATTGGTTTTGTTGTTCTTGTTTAGTCATGTTGTTTATGTATAAATTAAAGTGTATTTATTTGTTGTTCGGTTAATTGTAGTATTTGTTTTATGTTCTCTTTGCTCATGCCTGAAGCTAGCATTAGTTTAGCTGAGTCTAGTTTTCCTTGTTCTAATCCTTTTTCTAATCCTTGCTCCAAACCCTTTCCATATCCTTTATTAAATCCAATATTTTCTGCTTCTTCTTTAGCGGTATTAAAGGTATTATATAAATCTAAATGATGTTTTAATGATTCTCTATATTGTTCTTGTTCTGCATGCGAAAGCTTAATTAGCTTGGACTTTTCAAATACATCTGTAAATACAGGATTATGCTGGAATACTTGTGGAATATCATCGCACATTGCCATATTTTTAAACAAGTACAGCCATTTATCTTGATTAGTCTCTAACTCTTCTTCTTGCTTATTAAAGTTTGGCATAGTTAGATAAATAAATGTTAATTTATCATAAAATACTTTATTTTCTTGATTTTTTAGTTGTACTGTGTGTATTACTGTATTTTTATCATCATCATCATCATTGAATATAAAATCTAGTATGCCAATTGTATACACTGCTTGTAATTGGTAATTCCAATCTCGTTTTTTAGCTTGTTCTACAATTGGAAAACTTGCATAGTATATACTTCGGTCTTTAAAGTAATTTTGCTTGGCTTTTTGCAATTCAATAATTATCGTTTCGCCTTTGTTGGTTATGCATTTAATATCTACGATTGCCTTGCGGTCAAATTCTGTAAAACCTAAATGCTCATTTTTTCCATATTCAAAGCTTTTAACTTGATGATGCTCTGGTAGTATGCTGTTTAAAAAATCTAATAAATATGGCTTTGATGATTCTTCTGCAAATATTTTTTTAAATCCGTAGTCTGTAAA
>JBJOQB010000108.1:0-12479 GCA_046050125.1 Pseudomonadota bacterium | reverse complement strand
ATTTACTCATCTTTTTACATATTATAAAATCTATATCTTATCATAATCATTCTTTATTTAAACACTCTCCTATATTTTAATCTATATCTGTATTAATAATTAATAATTAATAATTACTAGCATTGATAATTTTAATGTTTACACCGTCTTTACTTGCATATCCATTTATAAATGCATCATTTTTTAAAGCTTGTTCTACAATTGCAGGGCTTTGAGTTGGGAATTTAGCACGGTATAAACTTGTAACACCTGCCACATGTGGAGATGCCATTGATGTGCCTGACATAGTTGCAGTTCCTCCAGATAAACCTGTAGATAAAATATCTACCCCTGGTGCCCAAACATCAACACATTCGCCATAATTGCTAAACGAAGCTTCTTCCCCTTTATTATTAACCGCTCCAACTGTGATAACACCATCTAATCTACCCATATGTGAAGGCGAGCTACTACATGCATCAGTTGCACTATTTCCTGCAGCAACAACTATCATGATGCCTTGTGCTAATGCATTTTCGACAGCAGTATCCATTGCAGGGCTAATTTCACTACCTAAGCTCATATTAATTACAGCAGGTTTAATGCCATTTACACTAACCCAATCAATTGCTTTCACAATATTTGATACTGAACCAGAACCATTACAACCAAGTACTTTGATTGAAGTCAGTGGTATTGATGGTGCAACCCCAACAACATAGCTATTATTATCAATTGCTGAAATTGTACCTGCTACGTGAGTTCCATGCCCATTACAGTCAAATTTAGCTCTAAAACCAAATGCTAAAAATTTACTAGTAACTAAATCAGAGTGTCGTTCGGCACTACCTGTATCTATCACATAAACATTACTACCTGTGCTAACCCCTGTATTATTACCCGCTAAGCTACTACTAATTGTTGCATTAATCATAGAAATACCCCAAGGAATAACCTGAGGTGGGCTATTAGTATTGAGAATATTTTTATTCAATAAATTTGCATGCACGACATAATCTGGCTCTATGCTTTTTATAGCTGGATTTTTTGCTAGTTCATTAATTTGTTGGGTTGTTAGGTCAGCTGAAAAACCTTTGAAAACTTTATTAAATCCGCTTTTTGCTGTAAATTTATGTTTAGATTCTAAATTTTGCATAGCTCCAAACATTTTTTGAGATAAATATCCCCATTCATCGCCCCCCTCTAAAATTCTACTATCATTTTTAATATAATTTATTGTTTGGCTAATTGCACTATCTTTAATTTGTACAATTACAGGTTTTATAATATTAGAATTAATGTTATTAGATATATCACTAATTCTAGGATTATTTCTGCTGTCAGATAAAGAATTGGCATAATTTATGTTGAATAATATGCTAATTCCTATGCTTGAATATAAAAGTATTTTATTTACAATTTTCATATTAATCTCCGAGTAGTTTATTACAAAACGTTTTTATATATTATTATATCAATCTACTATTACATTTTAGCTTTGAAATTATTAATGGTATAACTTATTTATACTCTGAATTTTTATGTAGCAATAATGTAACATTAGTTATTTTTATAAATTATTTATTAAAATTTATAAATCATGTACTAATTAATTTTGCTGTATAAATTTTTATCGGTTTAAGATATAATATTGTTTTCTTACGGATGGTTTATGACAAAGTACGTATTTGTAACAGGTGGCGTTGTATCCTCACTGGGTAAAGGAATAGCGGCTGCCTCTTTAGCAGCAATTTTAGAATCAAGAGGTTTACGCATTAACTTAATGAAGTTAGACCCATATATAAATGTAGACCCAGGCACAATGAGTCCATTTCAACATGGCGAAGTATTTGTTACAGAAGACGGTGCAGAAACTGACCTAGACCTTGGACATTATGAGCGTTTTATTCAAACTAAAATGCGTAAGTCAAATAATTTTACCACAGGGCAAGTTTACGAATCGGTAATACGTAAAGAGCGTAGAGGTGATTACCTTGGTAAAACAGTTCAAGTAATTCCACATATCACAAATGAAATACAGTACTTCATTGAAAGAGGTGCGACTAAATCTCATGATGGTAAAAAAATTGATGTTTGTATCGTAGAAATTGGCGGCACAGTTGGAGATATTGAATCTTTACCATTTTTAGAAGCAGCAAGACAAATGCATTTACGTTTAGGTAAATATAATTCTTGTTTTATTCATTTAACATTAGTACCATTTTTAGCAGGTGCAGGCGAGTTAAAAACTAAACCAACTCAACACAGTGTACAAAAATTAAGAGAAATTGGTATAACTCCGCATGCATTATTATGCAGAGCAGATAGAGTGATTCCAGATGATGAAAGAGCTAAACTTTCAATGTTTTCAAACAT
The DNA here is from genome assembly GCA_046050125.1 of Pseudomonadota bacterium. Lineage (GTDB taxonomy): Bacteria > Pseudomonadota > Gammaproteobacteria > Burkholderiales > Burkholderiaceae > JAHFQJ01. The sequence continues at coordinate 10,124 of JBJOQB010000108.1, read as the reverse complement.
TCCTGTGCAAGGTGTAATATCAGTTTATGATGTTGATACTATATACAAAATTCCACGTTTGTTACATGAACAAAATTTAGATGATTTAGTATGCAATGAATTACAAATTACAGCACCTAAAGCCGATTTATCTTTGTGGGATAATTTAGTGCAAGCACTTGAAAATCCAGAGCATACAATTAATATTGGTATGGTTGGTAAATATGTTGAATTAACAGAATCATATAAATCATTAATTGAAGCATTAAGACATGCTGGTATCCATAAAAAAACACAAGTTAATATTTGCTATTTAGATGCAGAAGAACTTGAAAATGGCGATTTGTCTAGCTTAAACTCTATGAATGCAATCCTTGTCCCAGGTGGATTTGGTAAACGAGGAACAGAAGGTAAAATTAAAGCAATTGAATATGCTCGTATAAACAAAATACCTTATTTAGGCATATGTTTAGGAATGCAACTTGCAGTAATTGAATTTGCACGTAATGTTTTAAAATGGGAAGATGCAAACTCTACTGAGCTTAATCCACAAACTAAACACCCTGTAGTTGGTTTAATTACAGAATGGTTAAATATAGACGGCAATGTTGAACAAAGAGATAATTCATCTGACCTTGGTGGCACAATGCGTTTAGGTTCGCAAACTTGCCCTGTACAAAAGGATAGCCTAGCACATAGCATTTATGGCGATAATGTAACTGAAAGACATAGACATCGTTATGAAGTGAATAATACCTTGATTGAGAATTTTGAAGATAAAGGATTATTAATAAGTGCATATACACCAAATGAGCATTTACCTGAAATTATGGAATTAAATCAAGAAATGCACCCTTGGTTTGTTGGAGTACAGTTTCACCCAGAATTTACATCAACACCTAAAAATAGCCACCCTTTATTTAAAGCTTTTGTTGAAGCAGCTTTACAATTTAAGTTGCAAAATTAATTTATTATTGAGGTTTTTATGGTTGCAGTTATAAGTAGTGGTTTGCCTGTATTAAAGCAAAATGTTCGTTGTGCGGGCTGTTATGATGATTCAACTCAAAATTTAAAGTTAATATTTATAAATCAGTAAAATTAACTGGAATAAATAAAGAACCTCAAGTTTATCTTTTTGCATATCATGAAGATTGTGGGCCAGAAGATAAAAAATTAGCTTGTTTAAATAAAGACTTTGTATTCGAAAAAATGCAAAGATTAAATGCAACTAAAGATGACAAAATTAAGTAGACATTATCTTCTTAAATTGTATATTTAGTTTATTAAATATTAATTTATATCAATTACAATAATTAACATATTTGTGTATAATATGCTTTTATATGGAGTAAAAAATGGAAGTTACATTATCAATTATTAAACCAGATGCAGTAGCAAAAAATGTTGTTGGTAAAATTTTACAAAGATTTGAAGATGCTGGTTTAAAAATTGTAGCTGCTAAAATGTTACATTTAACACGTGAGCAAGCTGAAGGATTCTACGCTGTACATAAAGAGCGTGGTTTTTTCAAAGATTTAGTTGATTTTATGGTTAGTGGTCCTGTTGTTATTTCTGCTTTACAAGGCGAAAATGCAGTACAAAAAAATCGTGATTTAATGGGTGCAACAAATCCTAAAGATGCTGCTGCTGGTACTATTCGTGCTGATTTTGCTGATAGTATTGATGCAAATGCAGTTCATGGTTCTGATAGTTTAGAAAATGCTAAAAATGAAGTAGCATTCTTCTTTGATAGCTCAGTAGTATACGCTAAGTAATTCTTATTTGTATATTGAGCTATATTTAAAATAGCTATCGCAAAAAGTAATGTTTTAATATGATTTATTTTATATAAATTGTGTTTTGCATTACTTTTTTATTTACATTCGTATTTATCATCATCACGTCTTAAATTATATCTATTAAATATTTTTATATTTTCATAACATGTTATTAACTACACAGTATATATATAAAATTCACAAGCATTTTTTACCAAAAACATTAATTAGCTTTTGGATAAGGTCAACCATAAAACATATCCCAAATTTTAATGCTGATTTAATGCTAAATTTTAGATTTGTAGATAATGATGAGGGCTATATGTTAAATAAAACATATAGACATAAAGATTATGCTACTAATGTTTTAACATTTGTATATGATGATGATTTCATTGATGATATTGATACTCAAAATCAAAGTATTACTTCAAATATTACTGCTGATATAGTTTTAAGTTGTGATGTGGTGGAGAAAGAAGCAAAGGCAGAACAAAAGCCATTAATTGCACATTATGCACATTTAATTATTCATGGTGTTTTACATGCTTATGGTTACGAACATGACACAGATGAAGATAATGAAAGAATGCAGGCTTTAGAAACACAAATAATGTTATATCTTGGCTTTAATTGTCCTTATACAGTAAATAAATAATTTAGATTTAACATAATAAAAAAAGAGGATACTTTTACATATCCCCTTCTTATCAATATATATTCATATAATTTTAAATATATCTTTTAATATCCATGGTCATCAAATCGGTTATTATTACGATGATGGTTATTATTAAAAAATTGTGGCTTTTTACGTAAACCTAAATTATTTAATAGGATACGTACTTGATGAATTAGATAATCTGGAATTACCGATAAGCTAATTTCTTCTTCTCCACCATAATTATCAGAGTGAGCAGGAGCTAAAATCATTAATGGTATTTTTTTAATATCAAAAGGGCCGAAATCCCAAACAGAACTTCCATTAGCTAAGAATTCACTATCCCACTCATGGCTACCTTGTTTTATAACCTCTAGAACTTGTTGTACTTGCGTATCATTCAAATTATGTTGTGGTTGAATGATGAAATTAGCTAATTCTCTTAAGCGAGTTAGCATTCTTACAGCTTTGTATAAAAATAAACGTGGCTCATCATAAGACATAAATCTGTTGATATAGTAAATAGCTGATTTTAGTGAGCGTAGTGGTCGAATAGCATGATGTGTTGTACTTGCTTTTTCATAAATTGTTCTACGTAGAACCTCTTTATTTAAAGCTTGGATTCTTCCCTCTAATTGTTCATATTCACTAATTAATAATGGACTGTTTTGTATGATATTCATATTTGGCAATTTTGATAAAGCCAATTTTGTGTCTTCTAATAACTGTTTTAATTGCTCAATATCTATGCTTTTAAATCTTAAGCCTTGATTATCAATTCTATCTAAAATTTCATAGAGGTCTTTTTCTCTTAATGTTGCTCTATCGCAAAGTAATTTTAGCTCTTTAATATTTTCTAAAAATGCTTCTTTATTGTCATCACTGTTTTCTTCTTTTGAATAATTAAAAATAAATTCTTCAAATTTAGTTGGCATATCTGCTACTAAGCTAGTTAAATCCTGTGATACAACATCAATTTGCGCACTATAGATATACATTTCGTCCATGCTTAATGATTCTATAGGAGAAAAAGAATGTTGTTGTCTGTTATTATATCTTTGCTGATTTAAACGACTAGCTTGTTGTCCAAATTGTGAGCCACGGTTTTGCTGATGATTATTGCTACCATTATTATTGTTATTGCGAACAATATTTAATGAGTCAGATTCTGATTGTGAAGCATTATTATAAGGCTTAAAAAAAGCTAATTGACCATCTTGCTCTTTTTGCTCTGGCTGTCTTTTTTGATTAGTGTTACGAGCCGGATTTATGGCATCTTCTTCAAAATAATCAAAGGGATACTTTTTATTCATCTTAAACCTTTAAAAAGTTACAATATAATGTTTGTTAAATTATTTAATATAATATCAAATAATTTTATTTATTATTTTATTAGTATAATTTCATATATCAAATTATCTATCTTCTAGTTAGGTTAAATTTTATTTAATCTAAGCTCTTAGTTTTACTCAACAATTACTGAATTTATTATACTGAATATGTGTCAATGCACACGCTAGTGCATCTGCTGCATCTGGCTGAGGAATAGCATTTAATTTTAATAAGCGTTTTACCATTTCTTGTACTTGTTCTTTACTTGCATGCCCATAACCAACGACTGTTTGTTTAATTTGCAACGGAGTGTATTCATAAATATCTGGAACACTTATTGTAGCTGCACATATCGCAACCCCCCTAGCTTGACCTAGTAACAGTGTTGTTTTTGGATTAACATTTAGAAAAATTTTTTCCATACATATTTGTTCAGGCTTATAGTGTTGGATAATTTCTTGAATGCCTTGAAATATCGTAACTAGCCTTTGATTAGTTGGCTGTTTTGCACAAGTTGTAATTGTGCCAGAGCCAATGTATGCATAGCCACGATTTATTAGCTTTATTAGTCCAAATCCAGTATTTTTTAATCCTGGGTCAATTCCTAAAACTAGCATGGCCACATGTTTTCAAGATTATAGTCTTTTTCTATATTTAAAATAAATTTTTCGTGTTGCATATCTTCATATTTTATCACTATTTCTTTAAGTTGTCGATTTCTGATATATTGTAAAGACATATCTTCACTTTTATTTATTCTATCGAAAATTTCATCAGCATCTTTAGATAAAATCATGATGTTATTTACACTAATTAAAATGTCTCCTGCCATCAACTTGGCTCTATATGCCAAACCATTATTATTAATTTTATCTATATTAACAAAAGTTTGGTTTTTATTATATTGTATACCCCAATTGCTGTTATACTCTACGGTTTTACTACAATTAATGCTAAAATGTTGTAAATATTCTATAAATGGTAGTTCTTTTTGTTTATCTGTACTAAATACCCATGAACTAAGTAATTTTTCTATATCTAAACCCGTAACTTCTTGAATATCTTGTATAAATGATTGATATGTTATACCTGTTTTATTATCTGTAGTATAAAAGTTTCTGCCATATTTATTAAACATAAATAACATTACATTATCCAAGCTTTTTTGGTGCTGTGTATGTATACGAATATGCAAATCCAAACATAGTGCAACTAAACTACCTTTAACATAATAGCTAATGTTTACATTATGGCTGTTTTCATTTGGTTGGTAGTACTTTATCCATGCATCACAACTTGATTCATAGAGGTTTTGTTCGTAGTGTGCTGTTGTTTTATAGATATTATTTATATTATTTTCAATTAGTTTTAGATATTTATCTTTATTTATTATATTTGTTTTACATAAAAATAAATCATCGTAGTAGCTAGTAAATCCTTCAAATATCCATAGTAAGCTTGTATCAAATTCTTGTTGTGTATTTGCATGAATGAAAGCTTGTGGCTTTACACGTTTAACCCACCAGCTATGAAAATACTCATGGCTACATAAACCTAAAAATTCAATATATTTTGCATTTAATGCATTTTCATCAGATTTTGATTTAATACATAAGCTTTCAGGACTACAGGCCAAAACAGTTGAGGCTTTATGCTCTAGTCCTCCATATGAATCCTGTGCTATATGTGTCATAAACATATATTTGTAATCTTGCATGCTTGTAGTTTTATACTCATTTTTGCAGTCAAAAAATTTGTCCTGTGCATGACATATTTTATGAATATCTGCATTAATTTTTTGCATGTCTATGTTATGCGGAATATCGCCTGTAAACACGATGTTGTAATCATTATTTATAAAATTATCACAATTTTTATTAGTAATATAAGAGTTTTGTTTAGCAATTATAATTGGTGTATCGCATAATTCTTCAAAATTTTGTGCTAGAAATTGATTATGATGAGTAGTTTTTTCTAAAGTAGTAAATATTTGATAATCTGAATAAAACTCTTCTAGTGATTGAAATTCTAGGGTAATATTTTTATTATTTTTAATATTATCTAAGTTTTTAGGATAAATAAAACTAGCAGAACCATTGATTAACATGCGTTCATCATCAATGTAATTTCCACGTACTGATTTATCTGTTGCAAATAAATGATAGCTTATTTCTATGTGATTTATATTATTAATAATTTGAGTAAAATCAATATACCACTCACTTATGCCTGTTTTTTGTATAAAAATTGAATTACCTAAATTATCATTAGCATTTATGTTGATTATATGCCTTGCAAAGTCTCGCATCATGTAACTGCCTGCTATATGGCGTGGCATGTAAAGCTCAATCCCATGATTTTTCTGATTTTTTAAGGTTTCTAGTGTTAGTATGAATGATATTTGAATTGAATTATTATATTTTGTACTAGGTTTGATAATATAGTGCATGATTTTTGTATATGATTATTTTGTTTATCCATAACTATATAATAACAAACTCAAATCCACAATTTTATCTTAAATTATCAAAATACCTTAAAGATTTTTACAACATTTCAGCATACCGAGTATAAAACACATGCTTGTAACCGATATTACAAAACATTTGCCCCAGTATTTTACTTCTAGCACCGAAACTACAGACGATGACTATATTATCTTCTACATTAATAAATTGCTGATTTTTTTGTATATTAGCTAATGGTTGTATATTATTATCATATCCAATTACTTTTACACTGGAGTTTGAAACTGAATTAAAGCTATTATTTAGTTTAATTTCATCTTCATATTTAAGCATATTAATTACTACAACAGAATTGTTTTTATGGTTGCTATCATTGATTAAGTTTTTAATATCTGAATATTTTATATATGTAGATGAATTATGAGCATGTATATCATGATGTTGATGATGAATATCATGATGAGTATTCACGCAATCAGCATCTGCCATAATGTTATAGCTAGTTAATTTATTATGTACACTGTCTATATTGATAATATGGCTTTGGTTATTATTTTGTTTTAGATGAGTAATAATTTTAATTACTTCATTTGCTTGAGTACTTGCAACAATACCTAAAGATGATGCAATTACATCATTGTTATTAGCGTTAGTAATGTTTTTAGCTTGTGGAAATAAACATCGATAACACGCTTGTGGTGCAATAAATGTTATAACTTGCCCCGAAAATCCTTGTACACTAGCACTAACTAGGTTTTTATGTGTACTGTTGCATACATCGCTAACTAAGTACCTAGTGATGAAATTATCGCTACAATCAACAATTAAATCATAATTATGGATAAGAGCTTTTGCGTTGGTAGAATCAATATTATATGGATAGCTTGTTATTTTGATACTTGAGTTTAGTTTAGATAAATGCTTTTGTAGTATATCAACCTTGTATTTTCCAATATCTTGTTCAGCATATATAATTTGATTGTTTAAATTTTCAATAGAAACAATATCTTGGTCAATAATTCCAATATGCCCAACACCAGCAGCAGCCAAAAATGTGCTAACAAGGCAACCTAAGCCACCTGCTCCAATACATAGCACATTAGCACTGGCTAATGCATGCTGTCCGTTATGCCCAACGAGGTTTAGCTGTTTTATATATCTGTTATCCATGATTTTGTGATTTATATATATCCAATTTGCTTATTTCAAAAATAATGTATCTATACTTTTTAAGTATAGGCTAACTTCTTTTAATTCCATCTTTTAACAATTTATTTTTATATATTAAGTTGTCATTATTCAATATAGGATATAAATTAAGATTTTAAAAATTATTTGTTGTTTATTATATAATTCTTTTATATGATTATAATTATTTATTATATTTTTGGGTAGATTTTATATAGGGGTTATGGTTATTTTATAAACTTACTTTATAATTGTCTTTCTTGCCCAGTACTTAAAATAATCAAAGGATAATTAAATATAGTACTGTAAAGCTAGCACAAGCATCTACGCATAAATCTAATACTTATAAAACTTCAATATCAGCTTTACTTAAGCCAGTTGCTTGAATTATTACATCAATGCTAATGTTTAATCCTTTCATAGATTTAGCTATTTGTTGCTTAGCTTCAAGCTGTCCTTCAGCTTTACCTTTTTCTATACCAATAGCTTCCCCTTCAGCTCTACCTTCAGCTATACCTTCCGCTTTGCCTTCTTCTCTTGCTTCTAACTTAGCGGTATTAATGCTGTTATATAAATCTAAATGATTTTTTAAAGAATTTCTATAAGTTTCTTGTTCTGCATGACTTAGTTTTAATAGTTTTGATTTCTCAAATACATCTTCAAATATAACATTATGTTTAAATACTTGCGGAACTTCATTACATAAAGCCATATTTTTAAATAAATATAACCATTTATCTTGATTAGTTTCTAATTCAAATTCTTGCTTTCTAAAATTAGGCATAGTTAAATAAATAAAGGTTAATTTATCATAAAACACCTGATTTTTTTGATTTTTCAAATTTACGGTATGAATTACGGTTTCTTCATCATCACTGAATGTAAAGTCAAGTATACCAATTGTATAGACTGAATTTAACTTATAATCCCAATCGCCTTTTTTGGCTTGTTCAATAATTGGAAAACTTGCATAGTAAATGCTTCTATCTTTAAAGTAATTTTGCTTAGCTTTTTGTAATTCAATGATAATTGTTTCATTATTATTTGTTAGGCATTTAATATCAACTATGGATTTTCTATCAAATTCATTAAAGCCAAAATGCTCATTTTTACTATATTCAAAGCTTTTAATGTGATGATGTTGTGGAAGTATGCTATTTAAAAAGTCTAATAAATATGGTTTTGATGACTCTTCTGAAAACAGCTTTTTAAATCCAAAATCTGTAAATGGATTCATAAATACATCGGCGTACATAATTATATTTATTACTTATTTGATAGATGATTTAATTATATCATGTATTTTTATAAAGAAATTAATTTATGGCTAATGAAATATAGTAACTGATATTAATTAAAATAATTGAATTGAGCTAGAGTACATTTATTTCATATTACTGCTATTATATATTTATGATAAATATAATTAGATTTATTATTATGAATAAATATTTAGTATGTTCAGAATGTTTTATAGATGTTGGTCTACGATATATGGCAAGAAAAATTGGTATTAAAGATAGTGTAGATTGCCCAAATTGTAAAAATAAAAATGGCAATAAATTAGGTATTGATAATATATATGATTTAGCCCAAGATTTTTTTATAAATGGTACAAGCTCTATAAGATTACCTAATATCATTAATTTTAATGAATATCAAGAAACTTGTATTGATGTTAACGAAAAATTAAGGAAAGATATAAAAATATTTGAAAATAGTTTAGAAATTGGATTTTTTTATAACACTCCTAAGCTTTATGAAGTTGGAGATACAGATATATTAGAAAATTTATCTAATTCAGATACTCGCTTAAATATAATTAAAAAAATATTCGCAAAATATCCTATTTATTTTACAAAAGAAAACGATGTTTTATATAGGATTAGAAAAAATCCTGAAAATATTAATGAGCATTTAGAATATGATAGCCCACCCAAAAAAAGTCAAGATGATTATAGATTTAATTTAGAAAAACTACCTGTTATGTATGCTTCTAAAGATATAGATACATGCGTGTATGAAAGCAGAATAAAAGTGAAATTTTATTGATTACACGAGGAATGTATAACTTAAATATATTACCTGCAAACATAGCAAACTATAGTATTAAAAAATACGAAGGCTTAATTAGTAAAACTAAATACTACATCGAAAATAAAACTAAAGATTTTGATGATAAACATGATAACGTTAGAAAAGAATTTGAAGCTTCAATTCAGAATGTTAATAATAGTTTAGAAAAAGCTAAAACTTATAAATTTATTGAGTTAAATCAGGGATTTGATAAAATTCTACAAGATAAAAAACAATCATTAGATATTTTAATCACTTTATTAATTATATTTGGTGGCATTTGTACGTCTATTTTGTGCTATAAAATAAATTATATTTTGACTAACCAAATTAATCTGTTTGAGCATAAAACTATTTCTTTATTTATATCATCATTTGCTTTATTTTTTCAAAATAGCTTTAAATAAATATAATTCAGTATCTAATTTAATTGTTCAAATCCAATTAAGACAAGCATTATGCGAATTTATTAAGCCTTATACCGAACATGCAAAAGAAATGCGTGAAAATGATAAAAATTCTGAGAGTGTTAAATACGTATAGCTGATTTAAAAATAATCTGATATTTATAAAATTCCTCAGGCTTATTTACATGTACCCATAACCTCATACTAAGTTCTACCATTTCTACAGAACGGGATA
>JBJOQB010000107.1:0-5089 GCA_046050125.1 Pseudomonadota bacterium | reverse complement strand
TTATTATCAGATACTCTACCATCTCCTTCTGTATAGCTTTTTTTGCAATCTTTGCATTTATATCTTTGCTTTCTCCTTATATTACCATTTCTTACTATATTTTCACTATTACAAAATTTACGTTTACTCATCTTTTTACATATTATAAAATCTATATCTTATCATAATCATTCTTTATTTAAACACTCTCGAATTTAGAAAATAACTATCTAAATTAACAATCTCACTTTTTTAAGTTACAAATTTAATTTTTAGGACAACAAATATGCCGAATAATTATGATTTATCTATATTAAGAACCACCAGCAAAATTGTGCTGTCTCCATGCTTCAAACACTACAATTGAAACTGTATTAGCTAAATTTAGGCTTCGATTATTTGGCATCATCGGTAGCCTAACTCTTTTATCATTTGCAAGTGTATCCCTTATTTCTGGCGGTAATCCGCTAGTTTCACTACCAAATAATAAATAGCAATTCTCACTAAATTGAGTTTGAGCTATGCTACTACTTCCATGGGTTGTTAAAGCAAAAATATTTCCTTGGCTATCGGCATTTTGCTGTTGAAAATCTTGCCAATTTTCGTATATTTTTACAGAAATAAATTCATGATAATCAAGACCTGAACGACGCATTTTAGCACTATCAAATACAAATCCTAATGGTTGAATTAAATGTAAGCTACAACCTGTATTAGCACAAAGTCGAATAATATTACCTGTATTTTGTGGAATTTGGGGCGTATAGAGTACAACATTAAACATAACAATATGGTTTTATAACTACATCAGCCAATTATAACATAAAAATTACTTGCTAAAATGATATAAAACATCTAATCTATCAGTATAATAATTCGTTTTTGTATATCATGAATAAAATACTTACCTTATTAGTTGGCTGTTCTGCTATATGTTTCTCTGGTTTTTCTTATGCAGAACACCCAGTTACAGAGCAACAAAAACAAATGGCAAAAAATGTTGCAAACAAAGGTATAGAAATAAAATATATACGCAAAAATGCACCTTCACATTATGTAGTTAAATCAGGCGATACATTATGGGGTATTTCATCTAAATTTTTAACTACTCCTTCTTTATGGCCTGCATTATGGGGTGCGAATAAAGATAAAATTGTAAATCCTCATTTAATCTACCCAGGGCAAAATCTTTATTTGATTAAGAAAGATGGCTACGCTTACCTATCTACATCTCCTGATGGTTCACAAGATACAATTAAGCTTAGCCCTAAGATGAGAATGGGTGAAGTTGAATCAAAAAATATTCCAGTTATTCCTGAAAGTGTTTTAAGAGCTTTTTCAGTTAAGCCAATGGTATTAAGAGTAGATGAAATTAAAGCATCGGGTAGAATTGTTGCTGGAGAACCTTCTAGTAAACGAATTTTCAGCAATGGCGATGTAATTTATACACGTGGCGAGCCATCTGGTCATGATACGATGAATTTGTTTAGACCTGCTAAGCCAATTTACAATCCTGAATTTGCTTATAAAGAGAAAAAAGAACCTCAAGATATTTTAGCTTATGAAGCTGAATTTATCGCTAAAGCAGTAAAATTACCAGAAACAAAAGGCGATATTCGCTCATTCAAAGTCTTTGATACATCTAAAGAAGTTGAAACAGGAGATATTGTACTTCCACCTCAACCTGAACCAAATTATAATTTACAAATAGTACCAGCACCTAAGAAAACTAAGGCTTTGGTAGCAAAAGTTTACGGAGAATCAGAGTTTGGTGCAAAAGGATTTGTGATTGTAATTAACAAAGGTAGTTCTCAAGGTATAAAATCTGGATATGTTTTACAAATTGTTAAGCAAGGTAAAATTGTTACAGATACTACAAATGCATTTAATCCAAAAGAGAAAATTGAATTACCAAATCGTGCTGCAGGGTTTGCTATAGTTTTTGCTGTACATAATAATGTGTCTTACGGATTTATTAGTGAAAGCGATGAAGGCATTGAAGTTGGCGATTCTTTGATAGCTGAAGGAGATAAGATATAGCAATATATTTTATAATCTCTTTTGCTTAAATGAAAACTAAAATACTACTATGAAATATAAAAATGCATAGTGGTATTTTTTATTTTATAGATAAATGAATAATAATAAACCAAACATATATTTTGATTCGCACTGCCATATAGATAATCAGACTTTTAATACAAATATTCACACAGATATTACATCTAATCAAATTAAATTAATCTGCCCAGCAACGCATACCAATTCTTTTGAGCATACAATTATTACATGTTTAGAACATAATTATTATTTTACTTTAGGCATTCACCCACTTTACAGCCAAGATGTAAATTCTCAACATATTGAAATATTAAAGCAATATATTACTAAATATATTGACCACCCTTACTTTTTAGGCATTGGCGAAATTGGTTTAGATGGTGTTTGTAATATTGATATAAATCAGCAAATTTATACTTTTGAGCATCAACTTAAATTAGCTAATTTATTTGATTTGCCTGTAATTACTCATATTAGAAAAAGCCAAGACCAAGTTTTAAAATATCTACGAAAATATAATATTAAAAAAGGGATTGCACATGCTTTTAATGGAAGTTTGCAACAAACGAATGAATATATTAAACAAGGCTTTAAATTAGGTTTTGGTGGAAATATCAGCTTTGATAGAGCATTGCAAATTAGAAAATTAGCTCAAAACTTGGATATTGAGCATATTTTACTTGAAACTGATGCTCCTGATATGCCACCAAGCTGGGCGTATAAACAGGTTAATATTCCAACAAATATTATTGGGATTTATGCATGTATGGCTGAATTACGAAATATAGAAATGTGTGAATTAAAGCAATCGATTATGCAAAATATTTTTAACATATTTTCGGCTAAAATGAATATTATGATGATAACTGCTTAATTTAAAACGAAATAATCCAATAGCTCTAAATACATCTCGTTTAACTGGCGGAGACCTGTGAATTAATGATGATATATTATTAAATATTTTATTTGGTATATCTTGTTTATTATTTCTATTTGGTTTATTTGATTTGCTTAAACTATTGATGTAAGAACCTCTAAAGATGTGTATTCTGTTCTTTTTTGCATTAATAATATCGTTTGTATCAACCACCTCTCTATTTAACACATTATTATTTTGTAGATTAGGATATTTATGTTCTTGTTGTGGAGAAATAAACTGTGTTGTATCGCCTGCAATTGTTAGACAAAATACTAAATCATTTAATCCTGCTTTATCCTGATGCCATCTTTGTGCTATGCCATGTATTTGATTTGAAATAACATAATTAGAATTACTAGGTTCTAGCTTTTGGATAAAATTCTCATAAGATAAAATGTTTTCGCCAATTTTTTGAAACTGTGCTGTTATAGCATTACCTATCACATTTATATGTCCGCTTTTATCGCATTCTGCTTCGCTTTTTTTAATTAATAGCTCAAGTTCTTGCAAAACATTATCTGCAATTTCAATTGATTCATCGTATCCAAATGTTTGCATATTTTGAGCTATTAAATCATAATCAGCTCTTGTTAGATTCTCTAATTCAGGAAAGTGAGCATTTTTTAATAAAATACTTGCGTCTTTTGCGGTTATTTTTTCAAAATCTAGCTGACCATTTTGATTGATTTTATCTGTCAAATTAAAATTATAGTTATCTTGGCAAGTACAAATATTAGTTTTGGAGAGATTAATATCTTTTATATTTACTTGATGTGGAAGATAAGATATTTTGGAAATTTGTAACATAAATTATGTGTTTAAATGAGATATAAATTAGTAAATTCAGATTATAAATATATAATAGTAAATATATACTATCATATAAGCTGATTACAGAATAGTATATATATTTAACCTATAAACCAATACTTAAACCCAATTTAAACATTAATTATGACGCTGCAAACATTCTTGGTTTAGCACTAAATCCTGTTTTCTCATTTAGTTTTGCTGCTGGTATTCCTTTTCTTTCTTCATGGTTATCAGCTTGATTACTAATATTTTCATAAAATCTACCTAAGCTATGATAGCCTTTTTTAATGCATTCAGTCATGCTATTACCCCATGTAGATTTTACATCTTTTTTAGTAATTAATTGCCCTGCTGCTTGTACGCTATCTGCTGCTGTTGAAATAGCAGTGTAAGCTAATCCAGCTGCGGCTGTTGTAGCTATAGTTGCGGGTGCAACTAGGGTTGATGCATATCTGTCCATCATGCTGTAGTACATTTCTGATAATTCATCTAAAACAGGAGATTTAACTTGGTCAGCAAAACTTACATTTTGTTTTAATGTTGTTGTTTGAGTTTCTACTTCTTCTTTTGTTCTAGGTCGTATATCATTTAAAAATGGAATATTTGCAATTGCTTGATTAACACCTTGCACTACATCAGGTAAATCATCTTGTTTTGTTGGGCTAGCTCCTATTGTTTGGCTGTTTTTATTAGTTTGATTAATATCAATTGCATCAATTAATGATTGTAATTTTTGTTTCTCTTCTGCATTCATTTCTACTTTATCAGCTACTTGCTGGGTTAGTGTAGCAATAAATTCATCGTAGCCCACAACTTTTGCATCACCAAAATTTTCTGGCAGTTCAATTCCTCGGCTACCATCAGCTAAACCTGCTGTTGCACCTTGTGTGAGTAATGATATTATATTATCTGATTTAGCATTTGGATTTTGTTTTTCAGATAAGTCATTATGATAAAGAGCTTTATCTACTTTGGTAATTAAATCTTGCTTATTCGTATCAAATTCTTTGGTAAATACATTTGCGAGCAAAGAACTTACACTTGCAATAATTGCCGATGTTGCTCCCACCATTACATCATCAATCGGATTACCTGGGGCATTAATAAATAATATTACAGGATTGCCTGTTTTTGTATAAAGTACAACTCCTAAATAATTACTACCTAATTTAAATGGTATATATAAGCCTAAAATTGTTTTAGCAATAAATTTTGCTTGAGCATCAGTATTTTGTACTGTTGTTTTCCACGCTTGTAACATTGCAGGGTCATTTACGTTAACTTTTCCTGTTTCACTGTTTAAATACTTTCCACCAG
>JBJOQB010000106.1:0-3364 GCA_046050125.1 Pseudomonadota bacterium | reverse complement strand
ACCTGTATAAATTTATACAGGTGCTTTTACATAATATAAATAAGTTTTAAAGATTTAAAAATCTAAACTTATCTTATAAAAGATTAATAAATTAAGCAATTAAATTACTAATGTTTTCTCTCTCTTCATTTAACTCAGCTAATGTTTTATTGATATATTCTTGAGAGAAGCTATCAACATCTAAACCTTGTACAATTTTGTAATCACCATTTTCACAAACAACAGGATATCCAAAAATAGTACCTTCTGGAATACCATAAGAACCATCTGAAGGAATACCCATAGTTGTCCATTTGCCATTTGTACCATGAATCCAATCATGCATATGGTCAATAGCAGCATTTGCGGCAGAAGCAGCAGAAGATAATCCTCTAGCTTCAATAATAGCAGCACCACGCTTAGCTACTGTTGGGATAAATACATCTTTATTCCAGTTAGCATCATTAATTTGGTCTTTTACACTTACATTATCAACATGTGCAAATCTGTAATCAGGATACATTGTTGGAGAATGATTACCCCATACAAATAATTTGTCAATATCTGCAACTGGTTTATGTAATTTATTTGCAATTTGCGATAAAGCACGGTTATGGTCTAAACGTAACATAGCAGTAAAATTGCGTGGATTTAAGCTAGGTGCTGATTTCATCGCAATATATGCATTAGTATTTGCAGGGTTACCCACAACTAAAACTTTAACATCTTTATTTGCACTAATATTTAATGCTTTACCTTGTTCGATAAATATTTTTGCGTTTTCTGTTAATAAATCTTTACGTTCCATACCAGGACCACGAGGTCTAGCACCAACTAATAAAGCAATCTCTACATCTTTAAATGCTTGAACAGGGTCGCTGAATGCATTTAAACCAGCTATTAATGGAAAAGCACAATCTTCTAATTCCATCATCACGCCTTTTAATGCAGCTTGAGCTTTATCTACAGGAATTTCTAGTAAATTTAATATAACAGGCTGGTCTTTACCTAACATATCGCCATTTGCAATTCTAAATAATAAAGAATAAGCAATTTGACCTGCAGCACCTGTAACTGCTACACGAATTGGTTGTTTCATATCTTCCTTTATTTTAAACAAAATCCCTGACTACATAATAATTATTAATATATAAAACAATTGATAATGACGCAGGTAGAATAAATATTTCAAAGCTATTGTACCACAATATAAGGGCTTTTATAAATAAATGATATTGATGTGGCTAAATTTATCAAAATAATATCCATAAAAAATAGCCAAATATAGATAAAACTACAATTTGGCTACTTATGTAAACTAGAATATATTTTTATAAAAACTATCTTGTAATTTCTTGAACAAATCTAAAGTCATTATAAAAACCATTACCAATATTTTGTAAATCTTCCCTACTATTTGCATATATACTAGTTGGTACTTGTCTAGCACAACTTAAGTTATATGTACCAACTAATGTTTCAATTGCAGGTGTTTTAGTACGGTCTTTATAGTAAATACTAACCGCAGTACTAGGATTTGTGCCATTACTATTACAACCGCTATAAAATAAGTAAACTCCATATTTACCTGAAGATATTGATTCATTTGCAAAATAGCTTTCAGTTGGTTGATTAGATATAATAGAATCTTGTGTAAAACTACCATTTCCACCAACGCTACTACTTGAATTAAATGCGGTTAGTATAGAATTTGATGGGTCTTGAATCATTAAGTCAATATCAATATTTGAATTATCCCAGCGTGCAATGTAATCAAATTTACCTGTAACTTTTGGAATAGCTGTAGCATTTGAATAACTTTGCACAACATCATACCAAGGTCTGCCAGAAACCACATTATTATTAAATGATAATCCTTGATATTGTGCTAAAACGCTAGTATCTTGATTTACTTGGGTTGATGAAGGCAAATATAAAGCTAATCCTTTTGCATTTTGATTATAAGAGGTAGTATTATCTGGTATATAAATATCACTATATAAAACTACACTATTTGCCTTATCAATTACATCATCTGCTTTTGTTTTTAAATCAGTACTAACAGTAATATTCCTATAGTTTTGCATAAAACCTAGCAAGTCCATATGCCCTAGATTATAAAAATCAGCTGATTGTTGTTTTGCTTGAGATATATTACCTTTTTCACTACCAACCATTGGATATAATGATGCGGCAAAATTTGTAATTGAATTACGTAAATCAGCTATTTTAGTTAAATCCAAGTTTGAAACATGAACTGCAGATTTTGAAGAACTATAAGAATTAATATATGTTTTAGCAATATTCGTACCAATTTGCTGTGTTGTTAATGCAGTAGAATTAATTAAACTATTAATCAAACTAGTATAATTGAATCCTGTTGCTGGTACATTATCTTCTGATGCAACCATAACTTTTGCACTATCTTTTAAGGCATAAGCGACTTCCGTCATTTGCATTAAGCAAGCATCAAATACTAAAACATCAACACCACCAGCATTATTTAATGCATTACCAATATCAGCTATGCTCATAAATGCATTACTTGTATCATCAGCAATAGCACCTTTATTTACTGAGTTTGATGAATAGTTAACAATAAATTTATTTTGATTGAATTTTATTTTAAATGGAGAGTTACTACTTGCAGTTTGTTGCTCAACTGCTACATTTGAATTAACATCACTACTATTTGAAGATTGAGATAAGAAAGTTAAATCTCCACTTACTCCATTTAACCTCCAACCCAAACCATGCGACCATAAAGAAACTACATATCTATCTGCACTATAATTAGCCTTACCCCAACTAATGAAATCAGATAAAGTTTTCTTATCTGCCATATTTAGGTTTGAGCCTGTATCTATATACTGTATTGTATTATTTTCAATTACCCCTCTCATAGTATGCGAGCTTTCAGGGTATTCTGTTTGAAAAATAACTCTTATATTACTATTTGCAGTTGCAAGCCTTAATTCTTCAATATCCTGTTTTGCATATGGACCTAAATTATTATCTGCAGCAAAATAAACCATTAAAGTTATTTTACTTTGATTTGGATTAGATGTTGGAGGTGGTGTAGTTTGAGTTCCCTCCGAAGATTTGCTTCCACCTGAATCTCCCCCACCACCGCCACAACTTACTAACATTATAGAAAGAACAGTTGCAGAAATAGCTTTAAGCATAGTTTTATGTATCATATTTTTATATTATATTGAGAATTTAAATATTTGTTTTGTACACGTACATCTAGTACATTTTATAATCATTTAAAAGTAATTGATAGTAGAGATTACGATATTAGTATTTACCTTATATAATATTACATATTTTGTATTAAAGTTATATAAAATGTATAATCAGAAAAATAAAAATCTTAAATATA